>CAVLCG010000022.1:0-15593 GCA_963661445.1 bacterium
TCACTTAGATAACTAATAGCTACTTCAGCATAGCCAATAAAGTAGTCAATACTATTATATAATAAAGGATATTTATCTTTGATATATGGTTTTTGATATTCAAAGTAATCTATTTTTCTACACCATAAATTATACCAGTCACTTCTATTAAGTATTAGATAATTATTATAATTAATATAAGTATCTTTCATTAAATCTTCTACTATTACCTTTCTATTAAGAAAGTTGTAACAAACAAGAATATAGTTCTTACCATCTATTAGTGAAGAATAGTTATTAAAAACATTATCTATAATTAAGGATGGGTAATTATAATAGACTAGACTTTTATTTAAACTAACTTGTTCTTTTATCTCTTGTTCCTGATTAGTCATTAAATAAAGAATATATAATTTATCATTTAAATAGAATTTATAATTTATGCCATCTTTGATAATTTCTACTGGATAAAGGTGATAATAATAATTAAGAAAGTTTTTAATTTTGATCACCTCTATTTAATATTATGAAATATCACAAAAAAGAGTACTATTTTTAGTACCCTATCTTCTTCTACTAGTCTTTTCATCTCCAAGACCTTTTGGAGTTATAGCAACTAGAACCTCATTATTTGGTGCTGATGGAATAGTGAATCCAGCGAAAAAGTCTTCTTTTTTTACATCGAAAGGTTCAGTTTGAGAATAAAGGTTTGTTGAAGTTTCTGACATATTCATAGATGTATTAAACATTTGTAATTGTCTTTTTGCTTCTTCTAGTCTTTCTTTTTCTTTTTGTAAACTAGAATCAACTTTAGAAGTTTCTGATTGTAAAGCTGCACGCTCAGACTGAATCTTTTCTTTTTCTTCTGCTACTTTAGTTTGATTTTCCCTTTCAATTCTAAGTGTTTCCTGATACTTTCTTGCTTCCTCTTCCTCTTCTAAAGCAGCTCTTCTGTTTTCTTCTATTTGTCTTTGATATTTCAAAGCTTTCTCTACTTTTTGATTCAATTCTTCAATTGCTTTTTGTTCTTCTTTTTTTCTTTCTATTTCCTTTTTCATCTCTTCAAGGGCTTTTTTACTCTCAGAAAGTTCATTTTCTTCTTGCTCACGTGCTTGCTTTTCAGCTTCATATTTCTTTCTTGCTTCTTCTTTAGCCTGACGTCTTCTTTCTATTTCATTGATTGACTCATCTAGTTGGGCCCGTAAATCAACTACATCCGGAAATGATGGTTCACTAATCTCTATATATTCATCATTAGGCAAAGAGTTATTAAATACAACAAAATCCTTATTACTTTTTGTTAATCTATCTGTAAGACTAACTATATCACTATCTGCTAATATATTATTCTTATTAGTATCTTTCTTATCATTATTTACATCATTGTGTTCAGTACTAGAAATAACAGGACTACTACCAAAAATACTAGCATTATTTGTTAAATTAGAAAAAACTGGTCTTCCTCCATTTAAAACTTCATCTAATTGTTTATTTTCAAGTGATTTTGAATCTTTTTTCTCTTTTGCCTTACCATTATTAAGTACTTGTCCTAAACTTTCATTATCCAATTTGTCACGTGATTTTACTGGACTAATATTATTAAAGAAATCATCTAATTTTTTTTCTTTACTTTCATTAGAAGTTGACTTGCTTATAATATCATCTATAGTTCCCTCTTTTTCGTCAAAATCATTAGCATATTTTTCTACTTCCTTATCACTTGTACTACTTAAAGCTTCATATACTGCTTGCTTAATATTATCTTGTTCTGCCTTAGAAACTTCAATATCTCTTTTAATAGGTTTTGGCATTCCTGCAAATTCAGTTTTAGCAGTAGAAAAAACATCATTCATTTGTTTATAAGCATCTACCATACCCACCATGGTTTCTTGTCTATGTTTTTTTGTCACCCCATTAGCAAATAATATTTTAAAATTAGTGCTAGGAATTTTTAGACTGTGTTTGCCATGTCCAATCACTCTTTTGTAATTTTTGTCAAACGATGCCATTTTTTCTTCTAGCAAGGTTATATTAGAATCAAGATGTTTCTTAAATGTAATTTTATCATCAAGAGTCATATCAACGTTTCTTAATCCAACCTCAGCTAAATTTCTTGCTTCCTTTGCTTGATTTAACATAGTATTTAGAAAATGTCTTTCTATTTTGCCTATAATCATAAAAGTTAATGCTTGCAATTTAAGCTTTGTTGGAGAAGCTACTGCAACCGTCTCACTTGGACTATCAATAAGTTTTACGCCAAGTTCTTCCATCTCTTTTATTTTCTTTTCTTCTTCATTCATAATTTATGCCTCCAACTATTATTGAGATAATTTGCGTAATACGTCTTTTACTCTATTCCATTCTTCTTCATTTTCTACTCCAAATAATTGTGGAGTTTCACCATTTCTTTCAATACGAGATACATAAACAGTAACATTTCCGTTTGCATCTTTTTCATTTTTTGTATAAACTACATATTCTTTTTTTGTATCTTTAAATTCAAATGCAATAACAACTTCTACTTCATCAATAGAACCATCTTCTTGCACAATTGACATAATTTTCTTATCATTTTCCATAGATATTCTTCCTCCCTTGCTATTCTACAACATAATATTACCATAAAAAAACAAAAATAGAAAGTATTTTTTCTATTCTTGTAACTAATTAACTTTTTTTAATAAAAAATAATGACATCCATAAGCACAATAATTTTTAATATAATTATCTAAATTTTTAATATCATTTATGGAATTCTTATTTTTATTATTGCTATCATAATATCCCTTTAATCTTAATTTATCATAAGCAAAATCACCAAAAATATAGTCATAAGGCTCAAAATAATCTGTTATTAGGGAATCTACTAATTCTTTGTCAAAGTATTCACTACCTTTAACTATCTCATATTTATTATTAAAAAACTCTATCATACAATTTCCTCTTTCTTATTATATTCTAACTTATATTAGATTTTTTTTCTAGTCCTCCTTGATAGTATAGTGGTACTTTTCCTTGAATAAGTTCTGTAACAAGAGGTATATTTGATGATACTTTTACTTCTTTAGAGGTATGAGGAAGAGTTATTTGCTCTGTTATCTCTACTATAATAAACAGTTCAACTAAAGCATTATTAAAACCATAGGAGTTTACCTTTACCTCTAAATTGCTTTTAACGCTTCCCACAAAAGAAAATCTAATAGGAATAGACATAGTAGTATTAATAAGGAGAGAGTTACCTGTTAGGCTTCCAACAGGTATATCACAAACAATTCCATTTTTTAGATAGATATAGTTTTTTCCCTTAAGTCCATCTGATAATGAAATATTTTTAGTATCTCCTCTTTCTAGTTCAAGTAATCTATCAGTTGCTTCTTTATTTATTTTGTTTAAAATGGTATTAACTTCTTTTGAGTTGTAATCAATAAATTCTATTTCCTTAGAATCATTCTTAACTATTTTATATAATTCTTCTTTAGTAAAGTCATAGTTTCTAATTACATCATTTAAAATAGCAGTTGCTACTCTTTTAGTTTCGATAGTTGCATAACTAGTTATTGATTCTTCTAAATGTTTACCGGCTTTAAAAATAATAATTATTGTTAATATAAAGGAAAAAAGAATAGTTCCTAATAAAAAAGAAAGAGGATTAGATTTCTTACTTTTCTTTAAATGTAGTCTTCCATAGTTCATTCTAATCTTACTAGGATAACATCTTCTCCTATCCTTTCAATATTCTTCCAAGATATTTCTTCTTCTACGCCTCTATTCATAAAAGATAACATTTTCTTATTAGGTTCTACTACTAAAGAAACAATAGATCCACTAATTTGATCTATTTTAACATCAATTATATTGCCAACATTTCTACCATCCATGGTATTTACTATATCTTTATTTTGTAAATCTGATAATCTCACTGTTATCACCTATTTATTTTTATGTAAAAAAAAGAAATACTATTCTATTTAAGTATTTTCTTTAACTGTTTAACGGCATTTTTTTCAAGTCTTGATACTTGAGCCTGACTAATAGCTAAGTCTTCTGCTACTTCCATTTGGGTTTTACCGATAATAAATCTCTCTTCTAATATTTGTTGACATCTATCAGATAACATAGTTATGGCATCATTAGTAGCTAGACGCTTTTCCATCTCACTCCCCGTTTGCCTTTTATCTTCTATTTGGTCATACAAATAGATAGTATCTCCTCCATCACTATAGATTGGTTCAAACATAGAGACTGGATCTCTTAATGACTCTAGAGCATTCACTACATCATAAGTTGTACAATCTAGTTTTTTACTTATCTCTTCACAAGATGGTTCCCTTCCATTAGTTAAGACATATTCTTCCTTATATTTTAAGGCTTTATATGCTAAATCTTTAGTAGAACGACTTACTCTTATACTATTATTATCTCTTAAATAGCGTCTAATCTCCCCAATAATCATTGGTACGGCATAAGTTGAAAATTTAACATTCTGTTCTAAATCAAAATTATCGATAGACTTAACAAGTCCGATACATCCAACTTGAAACAGGTCATCTAAATTTTCATTATAATTTTTAAATCTTTTTAAAATACTTAACACTAGTTTTAAATTACCTTCTACTAAATCATTTCTAGCAAAAGGATTAGTTTTAATATTTTTAAAAAGTTCTGTCATTTCTTCACTAGTTAATACTTTTAAATTTCTTGTATCTACTCCACTAATTTCCACTTTATAGTTTGACATTTTATCACCTTTCTATCTCTATAATGATAGAAAGATAATTTTTTTATACATATTTTTGAAATTCTCTTGGCAATTTACTCTCGAATGTATATTTTTTCTTATTATTTGGATTAGTTAAGACTATCTTAGAAGCATGTAGTAATAATCTTTTAGCTTTAATATCACTACCATATTTTGTATCTCCTACAATTGGATAACCTAAGTATGACAATACTGCTCTTATCTGATTTTTTCTACCAGTCTTGATATTTACTTTTACTAAAGCATAATTTTTCTTTTCTTTTAATACTGTTATAGAAGTGATTGCTTTTTTACCATTCTTATCATTAGTAACATGTACTTTGTAATTACTATCTTCTTTTAAATAACATATATAGTTAGTATATGACTTTATTCCTTTTGGTACTACTGCTATATATTCTCTATCTTCTATTAAATTATTCCAATCATTTTGTAATAGTTCTTTTACTCTTTCATCTTTTACAAAGATTACTACTCCTGATGTATCTTTATCTAGACGATGTAGGATAAAGATTTTATCCTTACTATTTCTTTCTTTAATAAATTGACGCATCATATGATAAGCGGTTTTTTCTTTTTCTTTAGTAGTTGCTATTGTTAATAAATGAGCAGGTTTTTCTATTACTAAAAAGTATTCATCTTCATAAAGAATCTTTAAAGGACATTTCTTATGAGTCTTATAATCTTTTCTAATTTCAATAAGATCGTTTTTCTTTACTTTATAGTTATAAGCGGTAACTGACTTATCATTTACAAAAATACTATTATTTTTTAAATATGATTTTAGTTTTTTATGACTTTGTTCATTAAATAGTTTTAATATCGTTTCTAATAATAATCCTTCTTCTTCGACTTTTTTCTGCATAAAAGCACCTCTTTTCTTAGAAGATTATAGCAAAAGATGAAATTTATCACAATATTTTTTAAAAAAAGCTTGATTTTTAATCATATCTTTGCTATTCTAAGTATGCAAGTCGGAAATATATTACAAAATTAAAAAAAAGACTTGATTTATGAAACATTTTATTGTAATATTAAATTGTTCTGTTTGAAAGAACGGGCTTGTAGCTCAGTTGGTTAGAGCGCTCGCTTGATAAGCGAGAGGTCACAGGTTCAAGTCCTGTCAGGCCCACCATTAAGATGCCTCAATAGCTCAGTTGGTTAGAGCACTTGACTGTTAATCAAGGGGTCCTAGGTTCAAGTCCTAGTTGAGGCGCCATTTTTTTTGGCCAGTTGGTGAAGTGGCTTAACACACTGCCCTTTCACGGCAGCATTCACGGATTCGAATTCCGTACTGGTCACCATAATGATTACAAAGTCTTATTTTTAAGACTTTTTATTTTAGCAATCACTTGCTAAAAGTATAATTTTATGCTACTATGTATACAGATGAAGGGAACTTCATATAATAAAAAAGGAAATACTTAATATCCAATGTTTGAGTACTTACCTTAAATGTGGTTTGCACACAATCTATTAGATTGAGTGCTTTTTTATTTTATAACTACTTGTAAAGTAGGCCAATTAGTAACATTATAATTACTACTAATAATGATATTAATAAATCTTTTTTAGACATCATATCAAGCCTCCTTCCTTTAAAAGAAGAAAGGCAAGCACTCTAACTATTAAGTATTTCAAGTGCTATTATACTATTAATAGTTATACTAAACAATAAAAGGGAAAAGTTTTAATATTTCCCGTATCATTATTAGGATACAATATGTGATCAAAAAGAGGTTGAAATAAAAAAAGTAAGTAGATACAACTACTCAAACCATGACATTTACATTAGTCAAATATAAAGTTTTTTCTATCTTCTCATGTTAGAATTAAAAAACAACTTATCTTTTAATTTAATTAGTTTAATTTCACTTTTTCTTTGTAAAAGTGTTGACATCGTTTTTATTTTACGGTAATATTATAACTACGGAAGCAATTTGGAGACATACTCAAGAGGCTGAAGAGGCTCCCCTGCTAAGGGAGTAGGATGGGTAACTGTCGCGAGGGTTCAAATCCCTCTGTCTCCGCCATTTAGAATTTAAAACCCTTGTGGGTTTTTATTTTATTTATAAGTAGAAAAGTCATAAATATCAAGTTGATATCTATGGCTTTTTTATATCATATTTTTACTACTTAACTTCATCATAAGTTTATCTATAAGCATTTCAAAGAAAGTATATAATCTATGGGATAAATACATTAAGATAAATGCTAGGAAAATCATAAAGACATTAAAATGTGTTATAGAAAATAAAGTAGTTAAGTTAAAGATAGCATATATAAACAGATAGAACATTGTACTAAATAGAATTAGTCTTAATCTATTAAATGGTCTACATATTTTAAATAAAAGAATAAATGAAGTATACCCAGTTAAAGTTAAACATAGAGTTGATATTTTAGCATAGCTAAGACTAAACATTTGTCCTGCTAAACAAATTAGTAAAATATTTAAGATAATTGTAAATGCCGGTGGTGCTGATTTCTTTAAAACATTTACTAAGAACTTTCCTTTTACTCTTTCTTTATTAGGTTCAAGTGCCAAGACAAATGATGGTATGCCAATAGTTACTACACTTGCAAGAGTTAACTGAATAGGAATAAAAGGATAAGACATTTCAATAAAAAGAAATAAGAAAGCAAGTATACCTGCATAAATAGTTTTAACTAGGAAAAGAGAAGCTGATCTTTCAAGATTATTTATACTTCTTCTCCCCTCTGCTACTACACTAGGCATAGAAGCAAAATTAGAATCTAATAAAACTAACTGTGATACACTTCTTGCAGCATCACTTCCAGAAGCCATTGCAATAGAACAATCTGCTTCTTTTAAAGCTAAGCAGTCGTTAACTCCATCTCCCGTCATAGCTACATTATGACCGGCTTCTTTTAAGGCTCTAATAAGTAAGTGCTTTTCTTCTGGTTTAACTCTTCCAAATATATCATATTCTAGGGCAGCTTTTTTTATCTCTTCTTCACTATTTAAAGTAGATAAATCTATCACTTTAAGCTTTTCAGTAAGTCCTGCTCTTTTAGCAATAGATGAAACAGTAATAGGATTATCTCCAGATATAATCTTAATAGCTACCCCTTGTTCTTTAAAGTATTCCAGAGTCTTCTTAGCTTCTTTTCTAACTTTATCTTGTAATAATATAAAGCCTAAAGCTTTTCTTTCTTCATTCTTTTTACCATAATTACTAACCTTGGCTAGAACTAAAACACGGTATTTTTTAATATAGTCATCTAACATCTTTTGATAACTTTTACCATTATCTTTTAAAACAAACTCAGCTGCTCCAATTAAATAGGTATCAGTAGCAAATCTTACTCCAGAATATTTCTTTTCGGAAGAAAAAGGAATAACCTCTTCTACTTTCCACTTTGGTTTACGATAGTAAGCATCTCTTATAGCAATAGCAGTAGCATTTTTATCTTTTGTAGCTCCCATCATACTACCTAAAATATCACCTAGTGATGCTTTGGCCTCTCCTTCTAGCGGTATGACATCTACTACTTCCATCTTACCTTCGGTGATAGTACCAGTTTTATCAAGACAAATTACATCAACCCTAGCAAGAGATTCAATACAATATAAATCTTGCACTAAAACTTTTTCTTTAGAAAGACGAATAACAGAGACAGCAAATACAGTTGATGTTAATAATACTAACCCTTCTGGTATCATTCCAATAATAGCTGCTACTGTGTTAATAACAGCATTTTGCAAAGTATTACCAGAAAGATATAATTGTCTTGCAAAAAGTAAAATACCAAGAGGAACTATAATAACTGAAATAGTCTTAACTATTTTATTAAGAGAACGCATAATTTCAGAAGAGATTGGTTTTATATATTTAGTATCACTTGATATTTTAGCAGTATAGTTATCATAACCAATATGTTCTACCTTAGCTTTAGCATTACCACTGACAATAAAACTACCTGATAATAACATATCTCCTTCTTTTTTTATTAAAGTATCACTTTCTCCAGTTATAAATGATTCATCAACTTCCACTACTCCATCTACTATAATAGCATCAGTGATTACTTGGTTACCTAATTCGAGTATAATAATATCATCTAAGACAACTTCATCTAGATTAACATCGTATTCTTTACTATCTCTTAATACTTTAACCTTTGAAGCAGATACTACTGATAATTTATCGATAACACTTTTAGAATGTAATTCTTGAAAAGTACTAATAACGGTATTTAAAACGATAATAAGTAGAAAACCAAGATTTTTGTAACTACCTACAGTAATAATTGCTACTGCTAAAACGGCATTTATTATATTAAATAATGTAACTGTGTTTTCTAAGATGATTTCTTTAGCACTCTTTGTTTTTACATTTGTATTAAAGTTAACTAAATTGTCTTTAATTCTTTCATTTACTTGTTCTTTACTAAGACCAATATTCTTATCAGGTTCATATCTTTTAACCATCAAACCACATCCTTTATTACCAATTATAACATACTATAGAAGAAATTAGTAAAATATGTTATAGTATGGGTGAGGTGTATATATGAAAAAGTTTTTAGCTATTTTATTAACAATAATAGCAACTGCAACTACTATTGTTTTAGTAGGATTACTTGTATTTCCCTATGTAGGAAGTGAAACTATTAAGATTGCGGCTAATCAAGCACTTGATGACTCTGTTGTAAACAGTAATGACTTATATCAAGAAGCAGAAGACTTAGGTATTAGCCAAGATAAGATTGATAAGGCTTTATCTAATGATGAAATGAAGGAGTATGTTAATGCTATTTTAAAAGAAGTAATTGATAAGAAGATTAGCAAGAAAAGTGAAGTTGATGAAGAACTTATCAAAGAAAAAACTAAAGAGTTTTTAGAGAAAGCTAATAAGAACTATGATATTAACCTATCGGATGAAAAACTTAAAGAAATTAGTGATAATGCTAGTGAAGAGGTAATTAAATCATCTAATGAAATGATTGAAGATAAAGATAATCAAATATCTGGTTTCCTAGATGTTATGGCTTTTTGTAATGATTCTAAAGTAAGAGGATTAACTATTGTTTTACTAATCATAGAATTAGTGTCTATCGCTCTTCTTACTCTTAAAAAGTTAAGTTTCTTCTTATATTATACTTTTATAGCCTTATTTACTGCTGCTCTTACTGCCCTTTTAACTTTCTTTATAAACTTTGCCATCAGTGGTGAAAAAGAATTAGCAGCAATCGTAAGTCTTATAAGTAAAGGTTATATACTTGCTGGTGGTTTCCTAATCCTAGGAATAGTATTTATAATCATTCATAATATTATTAAACATTATAACAATAAAGAGGTAGTTCCTTTCTAGAACGCCTCTTTTATTTGCATCATGCATGATATGCTCTTTAATCTAAACTTTCTTAATTTCCATATAATGGCTGGAATTACCGCTTTTTTAATTACCATTTTCGGCTGGTTTCACCACTTTTTTTGATTTCCACTCAAAGCTGGATTCACTTACTTTTTTCTACATAACATAATCGTTTATGTGCAAATAGTATAACACATCATTTAATAAACATCCATCTTATTAACAAATTATCAATCAATATAAATCCTGCATTTTATATTTACTGCCCCTTTATTACTATTTTATTTTTTACTTATACTTTTATTTATCTTTTCAAAAACACTAGCTAAATCATCATGGATTACCAAATCTGCTAAATAATCATATGGTGTTTCATCTTTATTAATAAGGACTAAATGTCTGCCTCTAAAGTATGTTACTAAAGAAGAAGCAGGATACACCTGAAGGGAGGTTCCACCTACTATTAATAAGTCTGCTTCACTTACTTCTTGAATAGCCTTAGTTAATATTTTATTATCAAGGGCTTCTTCATATAAGACAACATCAGGTTTAATAATACCACCACAACTACACTTTGGAGTACCACTAGATTTAAAAACATACTCACCATCATAGAACTTATGACAATTAAGGCAATAATTTCTTAAGATGGACCCATGCAATTCTAAAACATTTTTACTACCAGCCATTTTATCAAATCCATCAATATTTTGAGTTATTATAGAACTTAATAAGTTTTTATCTTCCATTAATTTTAAAGTCTTATGAATAATATTAGGTTTATAATTTAAACTATTTAGTTTCTCTTTATAAAACTCGTAAAACAAATTGGTATGCTTCACAAAGAAAGTATGAGATAAAATCTCTTCTGGTGGATACTTTCTTTTTTCTTTATATAGCCCATTACTACCTCTAAAGTCTTGCAAACCACTAGCAGTAGATACACCAGCCCCACCAAAAAATACTGTTTTTTTTGACATATTTATATAACTAATTAATTTATCTATTTCCATTTTTTCTCCCTTATAACCATCTTTTATATTTCTTAATATACATCTTTTTAACTATTTCCTCTACTACTATATATAGAAGTGATAAGAAGATTACAAATATATAAAAGTTAAGTGGCAGATAAGTGAAATGGAATGATTTAATAGGTGCTAATAAAATCGGTAATATCATAGATGCTATTATACATAGAAAAGTAGAAATTAATAAATATTTATTAGCGGTTGACTCTATAAATGGTATCTTAGCCGTTCTTACAAAATGTACTATTAAGGTTTGTGAAATAACCCCTTCAATAAACCAAGCGGTTTGGAACATTACAGCATGATTAGCATCAAAGCCCAAGAAATAATAAAAGCCAATAAATGCTACTATATCGATTGAGGAAGCTACTACTCCCATTATATTCATAAACCTTCTTAAATCACTGGTATCCCACTTATGAGGTACTATTAAAAATTCTTTATCAACATCATCAAATGGTATCATTGTTTGTGACATATCATATAGTAAATCTTGAAGTAAAAACTGAATAGGAAGCATTGGTAAGAATGGTAAGAAAATACTGGCTAAGAAAACACTAAACACATCTCCAAAAGCAGCTGATAAAGCCATTTTCATATATTTCATAATGTTTCCATAGACTTTTCTTCCTTCTAATACTCCTTCATAAACTACCTTTAAACTTTTCTTAAGAAGAATTATATCACTGGCTTCTTTGGCAATAGAAGTGGCTGTATTAACACTTATACCTACATCTGCTCTAATAAGACTAGGCGCATCATTAACTCCATCACCCATATAACCAACAACATGTCCATTTTCTTTTAGTAATTTAATAATGTTATCTTTCTCTAATGGGGTAAGTCTAGCAAAAACAGATACTTCTTCTACTACTCTTTTCTGCTCATCCAAGCTAAGTTTATTAAATTCTTCACCTGTTATAACTTTTTGATTAGGGATAGCCGCTAAAGAGCAAATATTTTGTGTTGCTTCGACATTATCACCGGTTAATATCTTAGTAGTAATACCAACACTTCTTAAATTATTAATGGTATTTTTAACTCCTGGTTTGATTGGATCTTCAAAAGCAACTACTCCTAGAAAAACTAATCCTTTATCATCAGTCAAATTACTATTATCGTTATATTTTTTACTAGCAAGTGCAATTACTTGCATTCCTTTTTTACTTAATTCTTTAGCTTTAGTTAAAATATCATCTCTTAGTTTTTTAGTTAATTTAATTATTTCTTTATTTAAATAGATACTATCACAACTATCAATTACTTCTATTAAGGCTCCTTTAGTAAGCATTCTATAGTTATTATTATCTTTTATAACAATACTAGCTTTTCTTCTTTCATAATCAAATGGTATTTCATCTATTTTTTCATATTTATCAATTACAATATTTCTTTTTTTAGCATACGTAATAATTGCTTTATCTACTATGTTTTTAATTCCCGTACTATAAATACTATTTATATAAGCATATTTTAAAACATCTACACTATCTTTAAATTCACTATCAAGTGATAAAGTAAGTATTATTTCTCCTTTAGTTAGAGTACCTGTCTTATCAGTACATAAAACATCTATCGCTCCTAAGTTTTCAATTGCTTCACTTCTTTTTACTAAAGTATCTTTTTTAGCTAGTGATTTAGCTCCTTTACTTAAGTTTACATTAACTATCATTGGTAACATTGATGGAGTAATACCAACGGCTACTGAAACAGCAAAGAAGAAGGCTTCTAAGATATTATGATGAATAAGTGAATTTAAGATAAATACCAAAACAGTTATAACTACCATATATTGAATTAAGGTTTTACTAATCGCATTCATTCCTATTTCAAAGTTAGTTAAGGTCTTATTCTTTAGAGTTGACTTAGATATATTTCCAAGATAAGTATCCTTGCCTGTTTTAATAACTAATGCTTTACCTCTTCCCGTTACTACACTTGTATTCATTAATAGTATTCTATCCATTGAAAGTAAGCTTTTACCATTTTCACTAATTTTCTTTTCAACAGGAACACTTTCACCTGTAAATACCCCTTGATTAACAAATAGGTCTTTAGATTCTAATAATATAGCATCACTAGGAATAATACTTCCTGCGTTAAGTTCAATTATATCCCCTACTACTACATCTTTTGTAGGAATTTCTTTTTCTACGTTCTGTCTAATAACTGTTGTTACAGTAAATATCTTTGACTTTAATTTCAAATCAAATTTATATGCCGAATAGTCTTGAACTAATCTTATAATACTGCTAGTTAAAGCTAGTAAAATGATAATTAGTGAACCAAGTCTATCACCTAATAAAAAGTTAATAGTAGCTAAAATTATTAAGATATAGATAAATGGGTCTTTAAAAGAATCAATCAAGAAAGTAAAAATACTTTTCTTTTCTTCTTCATTAATAACATTTTTTCCATATTCTTCTCGTCTTTTTATAACTTCTTTACTACTAAGTCCAGCATCTTTACTATTAAATACTTTAAATAGATAATTATTATCTTTATCTACATACTCTTTATATTCTTTGTATAATGTTTCTTCATTAAAACTTTCTATATTTTTCTTAGAGACTTTTTGTACCATAGACATCCCTACCTTCTAATTAATTATAGAACAGTTTAGGATTTATTTCTATTTTTTTCTCACTTTTATCGTATCTTTATCGGTAAGGTGTCCAATTAATAGTGATGAGTTTACATCATGATTACTATAATTTTCATTAACTTTTGCTTCATCATAATTAGCATAGCAATACTTGCAAAGGTGCTTACAAGAATTATAAGCTCCAATATCTACCATCTCTACACAATTACAAAGGTTCCCTTTTCGCATCTTTCCTTTTCTATAATTTTTACCTGTTAAAGAATATGCTAATTTTTTACTAAGACAATCTTCTTTAACAAAACCATACTCCATTAAATTTTCTTTTTCAAAACAAGTTTGACAAGTAATATTATGTTTAGCAGCTATTTTACTAAATTTAACTCCTATTTCTTTATAATCTTCTTTAGTAAAAGGAATTATCTTTAAACTATTCATATTCCTTCTTACATTCTTATAATCATCAATAAAAGAAATTATTATATGATTAGTACAACCATCAAGTAGTAAACAAAGTCTTTCAAAAGCTTTAATATGATAATTTAGATTATACTTTTCACTTAGAAAAATAGGGTCATATCTAATATAAATGTTATCTTTACCAATAATTTCAGCTATTTGTTTAACTCCATCGATTATCAAACCTTTATTAGGAACATTTAATTCTATATCATTTTTATAGGGCGTTATTGTTACATTAAATAAAACTTTCTTTTTAAACTCTTTTAGATAAGGTATTATAGGTAAAGGATTCTTAGTACAAAAGTATAATAAATCTACATCATCAAAATAGATTCTACTTACTAAACTAGGATAAAAGGGATTTCTAACATCTACATAGCCATCCCTATATCTATTAACAAACCATGGAGTATAAAAAGCTACTACATCAGTTCTACCACTTACAAATAAAATCATTTTCCACCATTATAATTTCTTGATTTTAAATTTACAAATAGGAATACTTTCTTTATTTGTCGCGTTATAATCAGTAACTCTTTTAGCATATAAATCTTTAACAACATCATTTGTTTTTATATTACGAATATCTAGTCCCTTACTATATCTATCATTATAAAACTCTATAGCATCAGTATAACCGAATAGAAACCAGCCTTCTTTAATTGTCTCTTCCCCAACATTTACATTAATCATAGCTTGATTAGTTACAATAGATCCTAAAAAATCTCCCTTTCCGTTTATAAAACCATTCTTATAAGCTAAAAATCTAGTCATTATTATTTCTTCCATATTTTTTTTCCTCTCTTTTATATAATTTTTTTCAAGTAGGATTATTATATCATAGAAAATATGTTCGTCAATAGTTTTTTATATTTTATAACAAAAAAACTCTATCTAAAACAAAACTTTAATTAACACGAAACTGAATTTAAATAATTTGTTTTTTAATATATACTCACAATTAGATGGTACAAACTCTAAATAGTCATCATCAATTCAATATTAATCTTTACCTTTAGACCAATCATTTGTTATAATCTTACTGGATACATTTGAAATATATCAGATGCTTTCCCTTTCTATTTATCAAATGATAAAAGAAAGGTGGTGGTATTTATGACAAAAAGAGAATTCTCTCTATTTATTATAATATTACTACTATTCTTAGTGGTAATTATTTTACTTCTAAAATAGCAAAAGCATCTGATTTCACAACTCTGTGATTTCAGATGCTATATCCATTAAGGGATTGCATTTGATTAGGCACAATCAAATGTATCCTTTTTATTTTATGCAAGTTTCCTTGACATATTCATAAAAACAATTCTTTAACAAATCGTTTTTTATCAAACATGGTGGGCTGTTAGGGATTCGAACCCTAGACCCACTGATTAAGAGTCAGTTGCTCTACCAACTGA
>CAVLCG010000023.1:0-7709 GCA_963661445.1 bacterium
AAAGTAACATCAATGGACTTATCAGCACTTGATACATCACAAGTAACAAATATGGGTGGTATGTTTGCTTACTGTTTAAGCTTAACAAGTTTAGATTTAAGCAATTTTGATACATCGAATGTAACAACTATGACTTTAACAATTGGTGATGATGATGCTGATAAAAAAGGTATGTTTTTTGGCTGTACTAGTTTAACAAGTCTAAATGTAAGTAGTTTTGATACATCAAAATTAACAGATATGAGTTTAATGTTTTTTTTATGTAGCAGTTTAACAACATTAGATTTAAGCAACTTTGATACCTCAAAAGTAACAAATATGGGTTATATGTTTGCCGGGTGTAGAAGTTTAACAAGTCTAAATGTAAGTAGTTTTGATACATCAAAAGTAACAGATATGAGTTATATGTTTGGTTACTGTAGTAGTCTAACAAGTCTAAATGTAAGTAGTTTTGATACCTCAAAAGTAACAAATATGGGTGCTATGTTTTATTACTGTAGTAGTTTAACAACATTAGATTTAAGAAAATTTGACACATCACAAGTAACAATTATGGTTGGTATGTTTACTGACTGTAGTAGTCTAACAACATTAGATTTAAGTAATTTTGATACCTCAAATGTAATCGCGATGAATACTTATGATTATGGTATGTTTGAAGGATGTAGTAGTTTAACAAGTTTAGATTTAAGTAGCTTCGATACATCAAAAGTAACAGATATGAGTAGGATGTTTATGGGGGATAGTAAACTAACTACTATTAATGTTAGTGATAAATGGGTAATTGGTTCATCTACTACCATAACTGATATGTTTTCGGGTTGTGGAACAGACCATGTAACTACTATTTAAAGTAAATAAGGATACTTAGGTATTCTTTTTCTTTAGTTTATTCCAAAGATAGCTTATAAGTAGAAGAATAAGGAGAACAATAATGGGAAGTTTTAATTTCTTTACAAAATTATTTAATACTATCCAGTTATTACCTAGAGCATATCCTACATAGACAAAGGCAAAGGTCCAGGGAATCGAACCTAGAGTGGTGAATAAAACAAATCTTGGAAAATTAACTTTACTAATACCCATAGGTAGAGAGATAAGTGTTCTAACGATTGGAAAGTTTCTAGCTAGAAAAGCAGCCAAGGAACCATATTTTTCAAACCAGATATCACACTTTTCTATATCTTCTTCCTTCATAAAAAAGTATTTGCCATATTTTTTTACAAAGTTTCTTCCACCAAAATATCCAATTAGATAAATAATAATAGCACAAAATACACTACCTAGTAGTCCAACTAGAAAGGCCATCCAGAAAGAAAAGATTCCTCTACCTGCTAGTATTCCTCCAGTCGCTAGTATTACTTCACTAGGTATAATTATAATAACAGCTTCTAATACCATTCCAAGGAACATACCAAAATAACCAAAGTTAGTCATTAAAAAAGTAACATATCCTTCCACTTATCCCACCTCTTTTTTAATTATATGAGAATAAAATATTGTCTATTAAAAATTATTGTTTTTATAAGTTAGTTATCTGTATAATGAAGATAGGAGAAATAGATATGAAAAAAATAATTATTGGTAGTACATTAATACTTGGAATAAGTCTATTATTAATTGGTTATTTATATCAAAATAAACTCGATATAGAAAAACATAATAAATTAGAAAAAGAAAAGGCTTTAAAAGAAAATATTCTTAAGAGAAAGATTGTGGAAGCTTATCATGAAAAAGTAGTTACTAATAAAGAGACTAATTTATATAAATTAGAAAGTAAGAAATACTATAAGAGTGGTAAAGTATTAAAAGATGTAATATTTTACCTTGATAATAATGATAATTTAGATGGATACTATAAAATAAGAAATAGTGATTATTATCTATATTATACTGATTTTATAGAAACTAATGATGGTATTGATACTAGATATTTAAACTATATTTATTTTCCAATGGAAATTACTATAAAGAAGAATAGTACTTTCTATGATAGTGATAATAAAGAACTATTTAACTTAAAAGATAGTATTAAATTACAAGTATTAGAGAATTTATCTGATTCTTATGGAGTAGTATTATTTGATAGATTGGTATTTATTAAAAAAGATAGAATAGAGTCTAGTAGTGAGTTAGAAGATAATATGGAAATAGCAGATAAAGTACCAGTATTAAATTATCATTTTATTTACTTGGAAGGTGAAGAGTGTAATGAAATGATATGTCACCCTGAAAGTCAAATTAATGAAGAGTTTGCTTATATTTCTCTTAATAAAGTATTTACTTTAACTACTAAAGAGTTAGGACAGTTTATTAGTGGAGAGATTAGATTACCTAAGAAGTCTATACTACTTACTATTGATGATGGGGCAAGGGCAGAGAAGTTTATTCCATTCTTAGAAAAATATAAAGTTAATACTACTTTGTTTTTAGTATCATCTTGGTATCCAAAAGAAACATTCTCATCACCTTATTTAGAACTAGCAAGTCATACACATGACATGCATACAACAGGAGTTTGTAGTGGTGGACAAGGTGGCGGTATTAGGTGTTTAAGTGAAGATTTAGTTCAAGCAGATTTAAAGAATAGTAGGGAAACACTTAATGATACAGAAGCTTTTTGTTATCCTTTTTATGAATATAATGATTATGCTATAGAACAAGTTAAGAAAGCAGGTTTTAAACTAGCTTTTATTGGTGGTAATAAGATGGTTACTAAAGATACTAATCCTTATTTAATTCCAAGATATGTTATTTATAAGAATACTAGTCTTAATTATTTAAAGAATTTATTATCTTAAATAATACAAAAACTATATAAAAAAAGAAAATTTTTGTATTGTAGTACAAAAAATTGCTTGATAAGTAATTTATCCCAAATTATTAAAATAAAATACCCCAAATTATTGTAACAAAATGCCTCAAATTATTAAAATAGAATTGCTAATTACTAAAAAACTGTGTTATAATCTAGCTAGGAGGGGATACTATGGAATATTTGAATCGTGTAGTAGATGACGAAATTAAAGAAAAACTATCAATAGTAGGAGCTGTTCAAATTAAAGGACCAAAGTGGTGTGGAAAAACAACTAGTGCTAAACAAATAGCTAAAAGTATTCTTGAAATGCAAAATCCAGATTTACAAGACAATTATATAGAATTAGCTAATACTAAACCATCCTTACTGTTAGAAGGAGAAAAACCAAGACTAATAGATGAATGGCAAATTGCTCCGAAATTATGGAATGCAGTAAGATATTCTGTGGATAATAGTGGATTAACTAATCAATATATTTTAACTGGATCAGCTACGCCAGTTGATGATGATACACTACATAGTGGAGTAGGAAGGTTTGCTATTGTAAATATGAAACCCATGTCTTTATTTGAATCAAAAGACTCTAATGGAAAAATATCACTATTAGATTTAAAAAATGGCAAAAGAGATATAGATGGAATTAAAACTGATTTAGATTATGAAAAGATAGCCTTTGTGTTATGTAGAGGTGGTTGGCCTAATGCTATAAATTTATCTGAAAGCAATGCTTTACAAATAGCTAAAAATTATCTTGATGTTTTATGTAATTCTGACATATCAAAAGTAGATGGGGTAAAAAGAGATCCACAATTAGCAAGAACAATTTTAAGATCTTATGCTAGACAAGTATCTACAATAGATTCTGATAGTGCTATGTATAAAGATATAAAAGCTAATTATGCTGATGTTAGTGATACTACAATAATTAATTATTTAAAGGTACTAAAAAGACTGTATATAATAGAAGAGATAGAGGCTTGGAATCCAAATATTAGAAGTAAAACATCAATTAGGACAGCACCTAAAAAGAGCTTTGTTGATCCATCATTAGCAGTAGCAGCCTTGGGATGTTCTAAAAAAGAACTTATGCTTGATATAAATACCTTTGGACTATTATTTGAAAACTTAGTAAATCGTGACTTAAGTATCTATGCTAGTAAAATTGGTGGAACACTTAGTCATTATCGGGATAGATATGATTTAGAATGTGATAACATTATTCATTTTGAAGATGGTACTTATGCTTTGGTAGAAATTAAACTTAGTGGTTCTAGAATTAGTGAAGGGGAAAATCATTTATTACAATTAAAAAAATTAATAGATGAAAGTGATGATATTAAAGTAAAACCTAGTTTATTAATGATAATTACGGGAACTGATATGGCTTATGTAACAGAAAATGATGTTTTAGTTGTACCAATAGGTTGTTTAAAAGATTAAAAATCAAGAGTAATCGGTTATTGATTACTCTTTAATAATGTCTTTTAGTGAACTTTTATATTAATTAATCTTATCTTTATATTCTTCAATTTTATCTTTTAAAGCTTGATTTTCTTCTTCAAGATTATCATTTCTATTTTCTAATTCAGTAATAGTATCTTCATAAGATGCAATTGTATTTTGATATTCCTTTTCCGTATTACTAGCTTCTATCATTCTATTTTTTAACTCTTCTATATTTTTACTACTACCATAGATAGTAATGCTATAAGAATAAAGTTTATCATAATTATGAAGAGTTTTTTTACTAAGATCTTTAAGTATTATTTCTTTTAATTTTTTAACATTGTTCTTATTAATAGAATTTATAAATAAAGAATCATTATCTTGAAATTCTATCTTACTAAAGTCACTATAATATTTAACCTCTACTTTAAAGGTATCACTAAGAGATTCATCTACTATATAGTTAGTATTATAATGATTAAGATAGGATAGATTACTAGATGCTTTAATTTCTTTAACAATAGTACTTTCTTTAATATTATCAGGTACTTTATTAACATAACTAGTATTAGAAATATCAACCATAAGTAGTCCAAAAGATAGACCAAGTCCAGCAATAGATATAATAAAGCTTAATCCTAGTCTTTTAAAAGCTAGTTGTCTATTAAAGATAAAATCTAAAACCATTTCTATTATTACTAAACATAATAAAATAGAAAAGATTAGTCCTAGAGTAATACTACTATAGAATATTCCTCTTAATATTAATAAAAAATTGATAAGAAGTCCTGTACATAGGAAGAAGAAAAATATTAAGACGGGTAGAGCACAACATATTACCATAAACTTAATAAAATAAATAATTATCTTTCCTAAAATAGTAAAGAATACATTGGAGTTGTTACTATATATTACTACTTTTTCATCAGGTATTTCCTCTTTAATATTACTAGTCTTTTTAATAACTGTTTTATCTAGATAAATTATTTTAAATAAATAGATAAATAAAAAGATAAAAATAACTAAATAGATTAGTTCAAGGACTAAATCAAATAAACCTTTGATAGTATTAACAACGAAAGTATTACTGAAATTACTAACGACATTAGTAATACTATTTTGAATAAGCATAAATGGTACCTTTAATAATAGTAGTAGTATAAAGATTAATCCCATAACTAGTATACATTTAATAGTATCTTTAAAGGACATGGCTCTAAACATTTGATAGGTTTTATTAATTAATTCTAAAGTATTATCAATAAAATTATCAAAGTTTAATTTCTTTTTATTATCAAGACCTATCTCTTTAATATCATCATTAGTTAACTCTTCTAAACTACATTTAAATATTTTACAAAGAGATAGTAGTTTATCCATTTCTGGATAAGTAATACCACTTTCCCATTTAGAGACAGATTGTCTTGTAACATCTAACATATTAGCTAGTTCTTCTTGTGAAAGATTATTTTTCTTTCTTAACATTTGGAGTTTTTCATTGAAACTCATTTATATCACCTCGAGATAATTTTATAATAGAACTTTAGTTGCTATCTACCAACTATTAGTTGTTTTTTGTTAATTTTTAGTTGCACCTATATTTTAACATAGAAAAAAGCTTCTTTAAAGGAAGCTTATTTACAAGTAGCACCAAGTTGTTCATATAGACTTTTGACACTACTTAATTTTACTTTACCATTATTTATTAACTGGCTATTGGCTGAATCAATTTCTAATAGTTTGTCAGTATCAATCTTAGCATAGTTAATATCAACAGTAGAAACTAATTTGTTACCATCAATAGTAACATTATAAGTATAATACTCA
This sequence comes from bacterium, assembly GCA_963661445.1. Lineage (GTDB taxonomy): Bacteria > Bacillota_I > Bacilli_A > RF39 > UBA660 > Onthousia. Next base: position 6,092 of record CAVLCG010000023.1, read on the forward strand.
ATATCTTTATATGGTTTGTAAATGTTTTCAATTTGTTCCTTATAAGTATTAAGGGTAGTAGTATCATCAGTTTCAATAGATTCTTCACTTTGAACTCTGTTTACATAATCACCACTATAAGTAACTTTATAATTTAGATTAGTTTTCATTCCACTTTGATTCATAGTTCTAGTACAAGTCATAGTTTCTTCTTCGCTAGATGAACATCCTGTTACTAAAAATACTACTAACATAGTAACTGCCAAAAATAAATATTTTCTTTTCATATCTTTTTCCTCCTAGTATTACTTTATCATAAAAATATTAGCTTTACCATCACTTTCCACATCTTTCGACAAATTAATACCATAGTTATTGTTATGGTAGTATTGGTGATAATAATGAGTAAGAAATTTATATTTTCTTTAATAGTAGCGATAGTTAGTGGGGCAGTGATTGGACATACTTTATTTGAAAAATTTACTAAAGAAGAACAAGCTGTTTTTAATTATAAGAGTCCTATCTATTTTTTAAGAGAGGGAGTCTATGATAATTTAGAGTATGCCTTAGATAGTGCTAATAAGTTTGATACTAAAATTATAGTAAAAGATAAAGCTAAATATTACCTTTATCTAGCTATTTCTAAAAGTGAAGATAATTTAGCTAGTATTAAAAAAATTTATAATGATAAAAACTTAGTAGTAGAGACTAAAAATATTGATAATGAAAGTTTTGTAACTGCTCTTGAACAGATGGAGAATTTGTTTAAGAAGGCTTCTAGTAATGAAGAAAAATTAACTATTGAAAAAGTAATCCTAGCTAATTATGAAGAATTAGTTTTAAAGAATTAAAGGATAAAACTAATATTTACTGTTTATAATTAAGGTAGGAGGAGAAAAGATGAAAGTTAAAGAAATACCAAGTAATGAAAGACCAAGAGAAAAGTTAGAGTCTTATGGAGCTAGTAATTTATCAACATCTGATTTATTATCTATTATTTTAGCTAGTGGACTAAAGGGAAAGAATGTAACAGAGCTTTCTTTTGAATTATTATCTAAAGTAGATAGTGTTAAAGATTTAGCAAGTCTTGATTTAAAAGAGATATGTAAGATAAAAGGAATAGGAAAAGCTAAAGCTACTACTTTATTAGCAGCTATAGAACTTGGTAAGAGAATATATTTATTACCGGATGCTAAGAAAGTAAAGTTAGTAACAGCAGAGGATGTTTTCTCTTATAGTAAGTATTTATTTTATGGTAAAAAGCAAGAGTGTTTTTACTGCCTATATGTTGATAAACTTAGAAACTTGATTACTGCTAAACTTTTGTTTATGGGAACAATGGAGAGAAGTAGTGTTCATCCAAGAGAAATATTTAAGGAAGCTTATAAAGTGTCTGCTACTGGTATTATTTGTATTCATAATCATCCATCTGGTGTATTACTACCTAGTAAGAAAGATATTGAGTTTACAAATGACTTAATAAAGTTAGGTGATTTTCATGGAATCTATATACTTGATCATTTAATTGTAAATGAGAATAAATATTTTAGTTTTGTCGAAAATAGGAACAAGAATAATTGAAAAAAAGAAGAGATTTAGGTATACTAGATAAGGAAAGAAAGGAAGATAGGTATGTATC
>CAVLCG010000023.1:7719-15450 GCA_963661445.1 bacterium
AAGAAAAAAAGAAAAAAACTAATAATTGTTTTTTGTGCTATATTCATATCATTTTTCCTTCTATTTTATTCATTATCATCTAATAGAAAAATAGGGGTTATAGAAGGATTCTTTAAGGATGGAGCAGTTACAATATCTAAGATTGTAATGATGCCATTTACTACTTTAAATAAAGAAAAAGATAAAGATGCTAGTAAGAGTTATTTAATTCAAAAGAATATTAATGTTCACTTAGAAGAAGAAATAGAACAGTTAAGAGATACACTTTCCCTAAATCAAACTTTAACCGGTTATGAGATTGTTAATGCTACGGTTGTAAATAGGAATAAGAGTTATTGGTATCAAACTCTTACTATAGATAAAGGTAAGTCTGATGGTTTAGCTGAAAATATGGTTGTTATTACTAAAGATGGTTTAATTGGTAAGTTAGAGAAAGTGACTAATAAGTCAGCTACTGTTAAACTTATTACAGCTAATGATGTTAATAATAAAGTATCTGTATCTATTGCTACTTCAAATGGAGAGGCAAATGCTATCTTAAGTGGTTATGATAAGAAGAAAAATGAGATATTAGTTAGTGGCGTAGATAGTAATATTGATATTAAGAAAGATGATGTAGTAACAACTAGTGGTTTAGGAGGAATGTTTCCAAGAGGCATTTATATTGGTAAGGTAGAAGCTATTTCCACTGACAAATATGGTCTTAGCAAAACATTAGCTATTAAGACTAACCAAAACTTTAATAGTATTCATTATGTAACAGTATTAAAAGGAGAAAAGTAGTTATGTTTTTTGTTTATTTAACTTTAATTATTTCTTTTCTTTTAGATGGTGTTTTATCAAATTATCTAGATTACATGTTAGGAGATATTACCTTATTTAATCCTTTATTAACAATAGTTGCTTTACTAGTTATTTATCCTTTTTTTAAAAAAGATGAGAATAAGTATTTAATTATAGCTTTTATAGTTGGTTTTTTATATGATTTATTCTATACTAATTTACTATTTACGAATGCTATTCTTTTCTTACTACTAGCAATTATTTATAAATATTTATATAAGAAGTTAGAGGTTAATATCTTAACAATGGCTTTTTCTATCTGTTTAGTTATTGCTATTTATGAGATTACTTTATCTTTCTTATTGTTTATCTTTAATATAGTACCAATTACTACTAATGAAGTTTTTTATTTGATAGTACATAGTCTAATCTTAAATGTTATTTATGGTGATATATTGTATTTAATTTCTAGAAGGACTAAACGCAAAAGACGTCTAAATTAGTCTTTTCTTTTTTTTATCTTTCATACATATACTTTACTAGGTGACGATAATGGTTGAATCAAAGTTTTATAAAGATAATAAATCTAGTAAAAGTAAAAATAATCTTTTTAAAAATATAGTTCTAAGAGTCTTAATAACAATTATAGTAACACTTATCTTACTTATAGGTTTCAAGATGAACAATAATTTCAAGAAAACTTTTTATCATTATGTTTATGAAGAGAACTTTCCTTTTTCTGTAGTTAAAAACTTCTTGCAGGAGAAGCTTGGTACTAGTCTAACATTTGATAAAATAGTAACTGATGAAGAGGTTTTTAATGAAAAGTTATCTTATAAAGATAAGAGTTTATATCATGATGGGGTTAAGTTAACGGTTAGCAGTGAGTATATGATTCCATCACTTGAAAGTGGAATAGTAGTATATATTGGTGAAAAAGAAAACTATAAGCAGGTAGTTATTGTTCAACAGATGAATGGAGTAGATGTTTGGTATGGAAATATTAAGCAAGCAAATGTTAAACTTTATGATTATGTAGAAAAGGGTTCTTTAATAGGACAGGTTGATAATAAAACTTTATATTTAGTATTTCAAAAGGAAGGAAAGTTTGTAGATTATCAAAGCTATCTTGCAAAAAGTTAAGTTTCATAAGTCTTGTTTATTATTTCTTTTTTTAGCCGTTATAACAGGGCAGTTTTATTTAATCTTACTTTCTTTTTTATTGTTATTTGTTCATGAATGTGGTCATTTCTTTACCGCTTGTCTTTTTAAATGGGATGCTAAGGAAATAACTTTTTATCCTTTTGGGGGTATTGCTAAGTTTTCCTCTTCTATTAATTGTCCTATAATAGAAGAGTTATTAGTCCTTATTATGGGACCAGTTACACAGTGTGCTTTCTATCTGCTTTTTAAGAGTTTTCTTACTACATCTTATCAGTTAAAACTATTTACTCTTGTTCATTATAATATTTTAGTTTTTAATCTATTACCAATTTATCCTTTAGATGGTGGGAGAATAATAGAGGTATTTCTTTGCTATTTTATCGCTTATCAAGATAGTTATAAGATTACCTTCGTTATCTCTTATTTAACTTTAGCAGGAATCTTTTTATTCTTTTTAATTTATCCTAGTACTTATTTTTTATTGATGTTTATTCTAATACTATTAAGACTTGTGAAAGAAAAAAAGTACTTAAAGTATTATTATGAAAGATTTTTCTTAGAAAGGTATTTAAAAAGATTAGTCTATAAAAAAAGAAAGATTGTTAAAAGTGATAAAAAGTTTAGAAGAGAATACTCACATATTATTAAAAGAGGTAACTGGTATCAAGATGAACAGGATTATTTAAAAGATAAATATATTAACAGAAAAAACACTAAATCTAATCTTTAGAAATAGTGTTTTTCTTTCAACATTTGTTGAATTCGGGTGCAATACCTTAATAAGGGAAACATCTGATCTAGCAAATCAAATGCATCATTAGATGAGACTTTTCTCATCTGTTTATAAGTTATCATTAAATTTAGTTGATAGCAATAGATTTATTTTTATTAAATAAATTTATACTTTTCTCGTACTATATTTTTAGCTTGTTCTATTGATATATACCAATTAGTTTGCTACTATTAATTCGGATACATTTGAATATCAGATGCTTTCCCTTCTAATTTAATTAATAAATAGAAGGGGGTGATACTTATGACAAAAAGAGAAATCTCTTTATACATCATAATAGTTCTCCAATTTATAGTGGTATTTATACTACTTTTTAAATAAAAAAAAGCATCTGATTCAACATTTGTTGAATTCAGGTGCAACTCTTGCTTGCAAGGAAAGCATCTGATTGCCTAAATCAAATGTATCCTTTTTTATTGTATGAAGTTTCCTTCATCTATATACATACTACCATAAAATTAGTTAGATAACAATTCTTAATGAAAATTTGCACTTTTTTCGTACTATATTTTTAGCCTGTTCTATTGAAATATACTAATTAGTTATTATAATTTGGATACATTTGAAATGTCAGATGCCTTCCACTCTAACTTATAAATAAAAGAGTGTTGATATTTATAACAAAAAGAGAATACTTTTTATGTCTAGTTATACTAATATTATTTATAGAAGTATTTATACTTTTGTTTAAATAAGAAAAAAGCATCTGATTTCAACTTATGTTGATTTCAGATGCAAAAACCCAAATATGGAATAGCATCTGACTTAACAAATCAAATGTATCATTTTATTAGATGGAACTTTTTCCATCTATATACATATTATCATAAAATTAGTTAGAAAATAATATTTGATAAAAATTTACACTTTTCTTGTAGTAATACCATTACAAAAATGTAATAAACCTTTCTCTAAATAAATGCTATAATTAAGACGGTGAAGAAAAATGGATAAAAAAATACTAATAGTAGAAGATGATAGTAGTATGCAAGAAGAATTAAAAGACTTGTTAGAAAATGCTTCTTATGATGCTTTAATTCTTAATGACTTTTTGCATGCTAAAGAATATATTTTAAAGACTAATCCTGATTTGGTACTACTTGATGTAAATATACCATACCTAAATGGTGAACTTTTACTAAAAGAACTTAGAAAAGAAAGTAGTGTACCAGTTATTATTTTAACTAGTAGAGCAAGTGAAATAGATGAGGTGTTATCAATATCTTATGGGGCAGATGACTTTATCACTAAACCATATAATCCCACTATCTTACTTCTTAGAATTCAAAATGTTTTTAAAAGAGTAAATCAAGTGAAAGATAAACTTAAATATCGAGATTTAGATGTCTATCAAAATAGAGGAGTCTTAACTAAAGATAATCTAAGGATAGAATTAACTAAAAATGAAATGATAATCTTTCTATACTTACTTAATAATCAAAATAGAATAGTAAGTCGAGATGAATTGATGAGTGAATTATGGAATAATGAAGAGTATATAAATGATAATGCTTTAACAGTAAATATTAGTAGACTAAGAACTAAACTAAAAGACTTTGGTTATAGTGATGTAATTGAAACTAGAAAAGGGCAAGGATACATTTTATTATGAAATTAACTAGTTATTTTAAAGATAAAATATTTATCATTTTAATAAATTTACTTGCTATTTTATTAATCATCTTCTTACTACTAGCTTTTAAAGTATCTATCTTTTTAACTTTGATGGTTTCTTTTATCCTTATAATAAATAGTATTACTATCTTCTTTTATGACTACTTTAGAAAGAAAACCTTCTACTGGAATCTAGTTAATAATCTAGATAGACTTGATAAAAAATACCTGGTTATGGAAACGATAGATAATCCTAGTTTCTATGAAGGAAAACTAATTGAACAAGTACTATATGAAACTGATAAGTCCATGCTTGAAGAAATTGATAAGTATAAACTTAATTTAGAAGACTTTAAAGATTATATTGAAATGTGGATACATGAAGTTAAAATGCCACTCGCTACTCTTATGTTGATGACACATAATCATAAAGAGATGGATAACAAGTATTTATTTCAACTTAAAAGATTAGATAACTATCTTGATCAAATATTATATTATGTAAGAAGTAATTACTTAGAAGAAGACTTTACTTTTCAAACAGTTAGTTTAGATAAAGTAATTAGTAGAGTAGCTTTAAAAAATAAAGATGATTTATTAGAAAACAATATTGACTTTATAGTAAATACTAACTCTTTAAAAGTAGTTACTGATTATAAATGGTTAGAGTTTATTTTAAATCAAGTTATTAATAATAGTATTAAGTATAAAAGAAATATAAAGAATAGTTATATTAAAATAGATGCTTTCTTAGAAAAAGATAAGATTAAACTTACTGTTCTTGATAATGGCTGGGGTATTTCTAAGAATGACTTACCTATGGTCTTTAATAAGTCTTTTACTGGTAGTAATGGTATTTATAATAGTAAGTCAACAGGAATGGGTTTATATATTGCTAAGAAACTTTGTGATAAATTAGGTCATAAGTTAGAGATAGAATCTACTATTAACTCATATACTTTAGTTACTATTACCTTTGGAATTAATGATTTCTATAATAATTATAGTAGTATTACAAAATTGTAAGATACTGTAATATTAGAAATACGACAAAATGAATAATATCTATTAATATGGTAAGTGAGGTGATTTAAAAGTGAATGAATTATTAAAAATCGATAATATTCAAAAATATTATGGAGCAAGATCTAGTTTAACAAAAGCTTTGGATGGCTTATCATTTTCAGTAGCTAAACAAGAATTTGTAGCTATTATGGGAGCAAGTGGTAGTGGTAAGACTACTTTGTTAAACTGTATTTCAACTATTGATAAGGTAACAGCAGGACATATTTATCTAGGAGATATAGATATTACTAAACTTAAGGGTAATAAGCTAGATAGGTTTAGAAGGGAAGAGTTAGGTTTTATCTTTCAAGACTTTAATCTTTTAGATACCTTAACTGGTTATGAGAATATAGCCCTTGCTTTATCTATTCAAAATGTACCTTATAAAGAGATAGAAAAAAGAGTTAGTAAATTAGCTAAAGAGTTAGATATTACTAATATCTTAAATAAATATCCTTATGAGATGAGTGGCGGACAAAAGCAAAGAATTGCATCTATTAGAGCTATAATTACTAATCCTAAGTTAGTCTTAGCAGATGAGCCAACAGGAGCACTTGACTCTAAGTCTAGTAGAATGTTATTAGAAAAGTTTAATTATTTAAATCAAGAATTAGCAGCTACTATTCTTATGGTTACCCATGATGCTTTTACGGCAAGTTATGCTAGTAGAGTAATCTTTATTAAAGATGGAAAGATATTTAGTGAATTACATAAAGGTGATTCAACAAGAAAAGAGTTCTTTGATAAGATAATAGATGTTGTAACAGTACTTGGTGGTGATTTAAATGATGCTTTGTAAACTATCAGTTAAGAATATTGCTAAGAGTATAAAAGATTATGCCATTTATTTCTTTACTCTTATGTTAGGAGTTAGTATTTTCTATGTTTTTAACTCTATAGATAGTCAGACTGCTATGATGAATTTATCAAAATCAACTTATGAAATTATTAGACTTATGAATAATATCTTATCAGCGGTTAGTGTCTTTGTATCATTTATCCTAGGATTTTTGATAATCTATGCTTCAAGGTTCTTGATGAAGCGAAGAAATAAAGAGTTTGCTATTTACTTAACACTTGGTATGAGTAAAAGAAAAATATCTTTGATTTTATTTCTTGAAACGCTACTAATTGGTTTTCTATCTTTAGGAGTTGGTTTATTACTAGGTGTTATTTTATCACAACTGATGAGTATTTTAGTAGCTAGTATGTTTGAAGTGAATTTAACTAAGTTTAAGTTTGTCTTTTCAAGTAGTGCTTTTATTAAGACTATTATTTATTTTGGTATAATCTACTTAATTGTAATGCTTTTTAATACTATTATTATTAATAAATGTAAACTTATAGATTTAATTAATTCTAGGTCTAAGAAAGAAAAACTAAGACTTAAAAATACTAGGGTAGCTTTCTTTCTATTCTTAATAGCAGTAGGGATACTTATCTATGCTTATTATCTAGTGATTGGTGATGTTAGTAAAGTATTAAGAAGTGATACTAGTATTATATTTCCAATTATCTTAGGAACAGTTGGTACTTTCTTAGTATTCTTCTCATTATCAGGTTTTCTTTTAAAAGTATTAAAGAAAGATAAGAAGCTTTACTATAAAGAATTAAATAGTTTTGTTATTAAAGGGATAAGTAGTAAAGCCAGTACAACAGTCTTTTCTGTTACTATTATTTGTTTAATGTTATTTACAACTATTTGTATACTATCTAGTGCTTTATCTCTTAGAAATTCTTTAAATAATTCTTTGATTACGTATGCTCCAAGAGATATCGAAATAAGTAAAAGATATAATCCTGATGGTGACGTTTATGGTTATAGTGAGGAACAAAAGAAAGATTCATTATTAACAATTAATGAGTCACTTGCTAAACTTAACTTTAATTATCATAAGTATTTTACTAATATAACTGATTTTACTTTATATATAGATGAAGGGATTACTCTAAAGAGTAGTCTTGGCGATTATTATAAGATAGTTAAAAAGAAATATCCTTATCTTCAATATAATAGTGAAATAGAACTTATGAAGTTAAGTGATTATAATAAGATGGCTAAGAGTCTTAGATTAAATAGATTAACTCTAGATGATAATCATTATGTAGTAGTTGTTAATTATCCCTCTATGAAAAACATTAAAGATGAAGCTTTAAAAAGAAGAACTGTTATTACTATTAATAATACTAATTATTATCCTAAATATAGTTATTCGATTGATGGTTTTTATGATATGACTAGTAATGCTTCTAATATTGGTTTTATTGTTTTACCAGATGAAGCTTTAGGTAAGGCAACTAAGTATATGTAC
>CAVLCG010000024.1:0-15349 GCA_963661445.1 bacterium
ATGTACTACAACTCTTGTTGATAGTAAAAAACAGGCAGTTAAGAATCCAGAAACAGGACAATCTTTAACAAAAAACATTTTGTGTCAACCTGAGAATGCCAAAACTGTTAAAATTTATGAGAAAAATAAAGTTAATGTTAAAAAATTACCAAAATGTGATAACTTTAAAGTTACCTCAGGAGGTTATGAAGGATTATGGACATCGATTTTTGTAAAACCATTAGCTTTCATAATATTAAAATTAGGTAAGTTAGTTGGAAGTTTCGCTATCAGTATCATTATTATAACTATAATATTGAGATTTATATTATTTCCATTTACTAGGAAGATGGCTATTCAATCAGAATTAATGAAAAAAGCTAGCCCTGAATTAGAAAGAATTAGAAAAAAATATGAAGGAAAAACTGATGAAGCATCAATGATGAAACAAAATCAAGAGATGTTAATGGTTTATAAAAAATATAACTTTAATCCATTAAGTAGTTGTTTAGTTTCATTTATTCAATTACCATTATTCTTAGCTTTCTTTGAAGCAATCAATAGAGTGCCAGCTATTTTTGAAGATAAATTCATTGGTTTACAATTAGGAACAACTCCAGTAGTAGGATTTGGAACTTCAACATTCTATGTTTACCTTATATTAATAATTTTAATTGGAGCAACCACTATTTATACATTTAAGATGAGTGGAGCAGCTAGTCAAGATCCATCTATGAAAATGATGCCAATAATGATGAGTATTATGATTATCTTTACAGCATTATTTATGCCTTCAGCTTTAGGAATATATTGGGTAACTCAAAATCTATTTATGATTATACAAAATACTCTTACAGTTAAAGGAGCGAAAAAATAGTATGGAAAAACATAGATTTGTAGGAAAAACTTACGAAGAAGCTGTTAGTAAGGCTAAGATTGAATTACAAGAGTTAGAAGAAAACTTAATAATTAAGATTATAGATGAGAAAAAAACATTACTTTCTAAGAAATATGAAATAGAAGTAATTGAAAAAAGAGAAATTAAGAATTTTATTAAAGAAAAATTAATTGCTATTTTAAGAGAAATGGGATATCAAGCAGAAGTAGAAATTCAGGTTAAACAAGATATCCCTACATATAGAATTTATTCTAATAATGATTCTTTACTTATAGGAAAGAGTGGAAAAAATCTAGAAGCTCTTCAAATAGTACTTAGACAAATTGTTAATACAGAAACAGGAATTAATTATAGATTTTTTCTAGATGTATCTGATTATAAAGAGAAAAATGAACATCATTTAGAGTCTTTAGCGAAACGTTTAGCTAGAGAGGTAGCTACTACTAAAATAGAGGTAAAAATGGATTCTATGAATTCTTATGAGAGAAGAATTGTTCATAATGTATTAACAAATAATAAAAAAGTTTACACAGAGAGTGTAGGAGAAGAACCAAATAGATGTGTAGTTATTAAACCAAGAGAAGATTAGTTCTTCTTTTTCTTTACTTTAAATTTAGTTTTTACTATAATATAGTCAAATTGAGGGAAGTGATATAATGCAACGTAATATTAATAAAACAAGTTTAGACGAACTAAAAGTAAAAAATCAAAGTGATTTAAAATCAATTTATGATAATATTGAATCTTTATTAGCCGAACCTAAGGTAATTGAATATCTAAGATGTTGTAAATTATTGGAAAAAAAACAATCATTTGGTAACTTTTTAAATGATTTAGAATTGGGAGAAGATGGGACTTTATTTAGCAAATATGACGATAATAAACAAAAGGGATTAAGCAGTACTCATTATGGATTATCAGTAATTCTTAGAAATGCCTTTAAATTATTAACAGATAATGGTATAAATTCTATCTCTTACGATTCTATTTTAAAGTATATAGCTAATGCTGAAGAAAAGTTACATCAAATGAAATATATGGAAGGTGATAAAAAAGTTACTAATAGATATGGGGTAGCAGTTTATGAGAATCCTAGAAACTATTCTTTAGTAGATTTTGAACAAGTAATTCCAACTTTAACTCAAAGAAAATTAGAAATGAGTTATAATTTATCAGGAATTGTAGTTAATGAATTAGCTAGAAGATTTGAATGCTTAGAAGGTTCAACTTTTGATGATAAGTCTAATTTATCTTCTAGAGAAAAAGAGGCCCTTTTAGGAGATGATGCCTTATTGTCATTGGGTATAAAAAAGAATATAAAGGAGAAAGTTTATAAAATATGATAAATTATAATGAAGATACGATAGCGGCAATAGCTACAAAGTTAGGAGTAGGGGCAATTTCTATTATTAGAGTAAGTGGAAAAGATGCTATACCTTTAGTAAATAAAATATTTAGCGGTAAAGATTTAGAGAAAGTAGATACGCATACAATCAACTATGGCTATATAAAAAAGGAAAATGAAAAGATAGATGAGGTTTTAGTAAGTGTCATGAAAGCTCCTAAAACATTTACTAGAGAAGATGTAGTAGAAATTAATTGTCATGGAGGAATAAATCCTACATTAGCAGTTTTTTCTTTGTTACAAGAAATAGGAGTAAGAGTAGCCGAGAAAGGTGAATTTACTAAAAGAGCTTTTTTAAATGGAAGAATAGATTTAACAGCAGCAGAAGCTATAATGGATTTGATTGAAAGTAAAAGTGATAATCAAAGAAAATTAGCAATGAACTCCTTAGAAGGGAAATTAAAGAACTATATTCATTCATTTAGAGAACCTCTAAAAAAATTGATAGCTAATATAGAGGTAAATATTGATTATCCAGAATATTATGATATAGAAGAGGTAACTAAGAAAGATATAGAAAGCGAAGTAGAAAAATTAATTCCAAAGTTACAAAAAACTATTGAAGAAAGTAAAAGTCATCAAATAGTGAAAAGTGGTATAAAAACGGTTATTGTTGGAAGACCAAATGTAGGGAAAAGTAGTATTTTAAATACTTTAATTAATCAGGAAAAGGCCATAGTAACTGATATAGAAGGAACTACAAGAGATATAGTAGAAGGAACAGTTTTTATAAATGGAGTAGAATTATCATTAATCGATACTGCTGGTATTAGAAATACTGATAATGTTGTAGAAAAAATAGGAGTAGAGAAAAGTCTTGAATTATTGGAGGAAGCAGACTTAGTCTTAGCGGTATTTAATATAAATGAGGAATTAAGTAAAGAAGATAAAGAATTAATTGCTAAGCTTAATAAAGATAAGACAATAATTGTTTTAAATAAAAATGACTTAGCTAATAAAATAAATAAGTCTAATTTTGACTTTACTCATGTTGTATCTACTAATACTAATTCTTTAGAGGGAGTAGATTCTTTAAAGGATGAAATAACAAAGATGTTTTCTCTTGATATGTTAGAAGAAACTGATACATTTTTAGCTAACAATAGACAATTAACTTGTGCTAATAAAGCTCTTGAAACTTTGTTAAAAATAAGAGAAAATATAAAAAGTGATTTACCGTTAGAACTTATAGAAATTGATTTACAGGAAGTATTAAATGAACTAGGTACTATCACTGGTGAAGTTTATGATGAAGAATTACTTGATACTTTATTTGAAAATTTTTGTGTAGGGAAGTGATTTAGATGAATTATGAAATAATTGTAGTAGGAGGAGGTCATGCTGGTTGTGAAGCGGCTCTTGCTAGTGCTAGAAAAAATCATAAGACATTATTAATAAGTGGAAATTTAGATAATATTGCTGATATGCCATGTAATCCTTCTATAGGAGGACCTGCTAAAGGTATAGTAGTGAGAGAAATAGATGCTTTAGGTGGAGAGATGGCTAAAAATACTGATAAAAGTTCTCTTCAGATGAAAATATTAAATACTAAAAAGGGAAAAGCTGTTCAGGCCTTGAGAGCTCAAGCTGATAAAGTTTTATATAAAAAGGAAATGCAAAAGACTCTTAAGAATCAAGAAAATTTAGATTTAATGGGAGCCTTTGTTGAAGATTTAATAGTTAAAGATGGTAAGATTGGTGGAGTTGTTTTAGCTGATGGAACAGAGATTAATGCTAAAGCAGTAATACTAACTACTGGTACTTATTTAAGAAGTTCTATTTTAATAGGTAGTAAGAAAAAGTCTGAAGGACCTCATGGAGAAAAAGAAAGCAAATTTTTAAGTACTAAATTAAAAGAGTTAGGTTTTACTATTAAAAGATTAAAAACTGGTACTCCGCCAAGAATTGAAAGAAGTAGTATAGACTTTGGTAAAGTAGTAATAGAAGAAGGTAGCAAAGAAAATTTAACTTTTTCTTATGATAATACTGATGCCTTAGCATATCACTATCAAATACCTTGTCATTTAGTTTATACCAATAGTAAGACTCATGAAATTATAAAAGAACATCTAAAGGAATCTAGTATGTATGGTGGTTATGTTGAGGGAGTAGGTCCAAGATATTGTCCATCAATAGAAGATAAAGTAGTAAGATTTAGTGATAAAGAACGTCATCAATTATTTTTAGAGCCAGAGAGTTTATCATATGATGACATATATTTACAAGGATTTTCTACAAGTATGCCTGAGTATGTTCAAGAAGAAATGGTTCATAGCCTAAAAGGATTAGAAAATGCTAAGATTTTAAGATATGCTTATGCAATAGAGTATGATGCTATTGATTCTAAACAAATTAAACGTAGTCTTGAAACAAAACTAATTGAAGGACTTTATACAGCTGGTCAAATTAACGGAACAAGTGGTTATGAAGAAGCTGCTGGTCAAGGATTAATTGCAGGAATAAATGCTAGTTTAAAAATTGAAGGAAAAGACCCATTAATTCTTAATAGAAGTGAATCATATATAGGTGTATTAATTGACGATTTAGTAACTAAGGGAGTAAAAGATCCTTATAGACTTTTAACATCAAGAGCAGAGTATAGACTATTATTAAGAAATGATAATGCTGATTTAAGATTAAGAGATTATGGTTATCAAATAGGGTTAATTGATGAGGATACGTATAAGAAATTTAATGAAAAGAAAAATAATATTGAAAAGATAATAAGTATCTTAAAGAACGAGAAAATAACACCTACTAAAGAGACTAATACATTATTAGAAAAGTTAGGAACAGCTCCTTTAAAAGATGGTATAACTCTATATGATTTATTGAAAAGACCAGAATTATCCTTTAATGATATAGAAAATTTTAAAGAATTTCCTTATTCAAAAGCTGAAAAAGAAGAAGTAGAGATACAAATTCAATATGAAGGCTATATTAAAAAGCAAGAAAAAGATACTAAGAAATTGTTAGATTTAGAAAAAATAAAGATACCTGCTAATATTTCTTATGATGATATAAAAAATATTGCTAGTGAAGCCAGAGAAAAATTAAAAGCAGTAGAACCAGAAACACTTGCTCAGGCAAGTAGAATAAGTGGAGTTAATCCAGCCGATATTGCTATAATAATGGTTTATTTGAAAAAAGGGGAAAGAAAAAATGACTGAAGTTGAATTTGTGGAACAGGTAAAACTATTGGGAATTAATCCAACAGAGGAACATCTATCAAAACTTGAAAAACTATATGAAATAATGATAGAAGAAAATAAAGTAATGAACTTAACAAGGATTGTTTCAAAAGATGATGTTTATTTAAAACATTTCTATGATAGTTTAACTATAACTAAAGCCTGTGATTTAACTGGTAATTTAACACTATGTGATGTTGGAACAGGAGCTGGTTTTCCTGGCTTAGTCTTAAAAATATTTTATCCAAATTTAGAGATAACTTTAGTAGATGCTTTACAAAAAAGAGTTAATTATCTTAATAAAGTAATCAAAGTCTTAGATTTAAGTGGTATAGAAGCTATTCATATAAGAGCTGAAGATTTAGCTAGAAAAGGGAATAAATATGATATTGTTACTGCTAGAGCAGTAGCTAATTTGTCTAAGTTATTATCTTGGACTATGCCACTTGTAAAGAAAGATGGTTACTTTGTTGCAATGAAAGGTAATGTAGATGAAGAATTAGTAATGGCCCAACCAATTATTGAAAGAAAAAAATATAGTTTAGATAAAAAAATAGAGTTTAAGTTACCAAAAGAGGGAAGTACTAGAACTATTTTGAAGATAAAATGTAATTAATCGCTAGATTAATTACTCTTTTAATGTTATAATGATACCATAGGAAGATTAGAAAGAATAAAGTGAGGGATAGTAATGCAGAATAATGAAAATGAAGTTGTATATTTATACTTAGATGATATAATTCCAAATAGATTTCAACCAAGACAAGTATTTGATGAAAAAGCCTTAAAAGAATTGGCTGTTTCTATCAAAGAACATGGGGTAATTCAACCAATAATTGTTCGTAATATAGGAAATAAATATGAAATTATTGCAGGAGAACGTAGATATAAAGCAAGTGCTTTAGCAGGACTTACTAAAATACCAGCTATTGTTCGTAACTTAGATGATAAGGAAAGTAGTAAAGTAGCCCTTCTTGAAAATTTACAAAGAAAAAATTTAAATCCAATAGAAGAAGCTAGAACTTATCAAAAAATCTTAGAGTTAGACCAGATGACTCAAGAAGAATTAGCTAAAACTATGGGTAAGAGTCAGAGTGCTGTTGCTAATAAACTAAGATTATTATCTTTATCTGATGATGTTCAAGATGCATTATTAAAAGAAAAAATATCAGAACGTCATGCTAGAGCTTTATTAGCAGTAGATGACCAAGAAAAACAAAAACAATTACTTAATAAAATAATAGCTAATAAAATGACAGTTAGGGAATTGGAAGAGGAGATTAATCCTAAACCTAAGGAGAAAATTGCTACAGCAGATATAGAAAAATTATTAAATAGAGAACCAGTATCAGTTAATGAAAATACTACTATTAATGTTCCAAACATACCAAATCTAAACTTAGAAAATAATAATTCTGCTCCGGTAACACCTACTCCTAACCCTCCTATGAATACTCCAAAACCTAATAATAGTGATATAGATATTGATTATAGTACTCCTCCTAAATTTATAGATTATGGAGATGAGAAGATAGCTGATATACAAGACCCATTACTAAAGAGTACAGCTAGTTCAGAACTTAATTTAGATGAGCTTAGAAATAATGCTCAAGATATTAATATTAAGAAAGAAAAAACGTCATTGGATATGGATAGCTTATTAAAAGTAAATCCAACTAATGATGTTCAACCTGAACAGAGTATGAATAGTAATTTTAAATTCTTTCAACCAGATTCGGATGATTCTAGTATAAGCGGTGGACAAACTTCTCAGGCTTCTATGCCTTCTAACAATAGTCAATCAGCTCTTGATGCTTTATTATCATCAAGTGTTACTCCTACTGATAATACACCAACTACTGATAGTTTATTGAATACAAATAGAGTAGAAAATCAAGTAGAAGAGAAGAATGAAATACCATATCTAGATACATATAATAATCCGTTCGCTCATAATCCAATTTTCTCTGATGATGTGGAGAAAATAATGGGTAAGAAAATTGAAGAAGGACAAGAAATACCAAAACTTGATTTTAATGGTTGTTTAAATACAGTGCGTGATGCAATTAAAAGAATAGAGCAATCTGGATTTAAAGTAGAAAGTGAAGAAATGAATTTTGAAAAGAATTATCAAATAGTTATTAAGATAGCCAAAAATGAAGAATAGTTAAAGTAGAGAAATCTACTTTTTTTCCTAAAAATTATTTTCATAATAAGCTATTTCTGATACAATTAAGTAGAGTTATGAAAAGAAGCGAGTGATAAAAATGGGAAAAGTCATATCATTAGTAAATCAAAAAGGAGGAGTAGGAAAGACTACTACTAGTATCAATTTATCTGCTTCTCTTGCTTATCTAGGAAAAAGAGTTTTATTAATTGATTTAGACCCACAGGGAAATACAACAACTGGAGTTGGAATAAATAAGGGAGATATAAACAACAGTATTTATGATGTTTTAACAGGAAGATGTACTTGTTTGGAAGCAATGATAAAGACTAAATATAAACAGTTATATGTTTTACCAGCCACTATAAATCTAGCAGGACTTGATATTGAATTATTAGAAAAAAGTCAACAAGAGCCTGGATTTGCTAAAGGTGCTCAACTAAAACAACATTTGGAAGACATAAAAGATAACTTTGATTTTATTATTATAGATTGTCCTCCATCTTTAGGGCTTATTACAACGAATGCTTTAACTGCTAGTGATTCAGTGATTATCCCAGTTCAATGTGAGTTCTTTGCCTTAGAAGGAATTATGCAGTTACTAAATACTATAAGACTTGCACAAAAACAATTAAATCCTAATTTAGATATAGAAGGAGTATTGCTAACTATGTTAGACTCTAGAACTAATTTAGGATTTGAGGTAGTAGAAGATATAAGGAAATTCTTTAAAGAAAAAGTTTATAATACTATTATTCCTAGATTGATAAGATTAACAGAAGCACCAAGTCATGGGGAACCAATAATAGTATATGACCCTAAGAGTAAGGGAAGCGAAGCTTATTTAAATTTAGCAAAGGAAGTGATTGATCGTAATGGAAACTAAAAGAAGAGCCTTAGGTAAAGGATTAGAAGAGTTATTCAATACAGAGCAAATAGATATAAATAAAGTGGAAGAAAAAATTATAGAGTCTACTCCTAAAAATGAAATTGTTGATTTAGATTTAGACCAATTGCGTAGTAACCCTTATCAACCAAGAAAAACATTTGATGAAGAAGCTTTACAAGAGTTATCTAATTCAATTAAAGAACATGGCGTTTTTCAACCAATTATCGCTAAGAAAAGTATAAAAGGTTATGAAATAGTAGCAGGAGAGAGAAGAGTACTTGCTAGTAGAATGGCAGGACTTGATAAAATACCGGCTATTGTCAAAGATTTAACTGATGAACAAATGATGGAAATAGCATTACTTGAAAATCTTCAAAGAGAAGATTTGAATGCTATGGAAGAAGCTATGGCTTATAAGAGATTACAACAAGAGTTGAATTTAACTCAAGAAGAACTTGCTAAAAAAGTAGGAAAGAGTCGTAGTCATGTTACTAATATGATGGGATTATTAACTTTACCAGAAGAAGTAAAAGATATGATAATTACAAAAGAAATATCTATGGGACATGCTAGAATACTAAGTAAATTAGATGATAAAGAACAAATAAAGAAACTTGCAAATGATGTAGTAGTTAAAAAGCTTAGTGTTAGACAACTAGAAGATATGACTAATTCACCAGTAGATTTTCATAGAAAAAAAGAAATTAGAAGAAGAGAAGCAAGTGATTCAGAATATAGTTATATAGCAAGTACTTTGTGTGATAAATTAGGAACAAGAGTAAAGATAAAGAAAAACAAAGTAGAAATTAAATTTGAAAATGCAGCAGATTTAACAAGAATACTTGAAATTATGCAATTAGATAAATAGTAATAAAAGGAAGTGATATAGTGAAAGAGTTTTTAGATTCAGAAATTTTCTTATATATTTTAAAACCAATTATTTATATTGCTGTAGCATATATTATTTATAGAATATTAAACTTTATCTTACAACAAGCTTTAATTAAGAATAATGTGTCAACAAAACATCGTCGAAAACTAGAAACATCAAAGAGTATTATTGTAAATTTTGTTAAGTATTTAATAATTATTATAACAATGTTATCTATTCTTTCATTATATCATGTAGATGTTAGTAAAATATTTGCTGGAATCGGTATTGCTACTGCTGTCCTTTCTTTAGCATTTCAAGATGTAGCAAAAGACTTTTTAGCAGGACTAGCTATTCTTTTAGAAGACCAATTTGAAATAGGAGATAACGTATCTATCAATGGATTTAGAGGAGACGTTATTTCTATGGGACTTAAAACTACTAGAATAAAAGACTATAAAGGAGCAGTAAAGATTATTTCTAATCATACTATAAATGAAGTAATTAATTATAGTTTAAATCCTTCTTTAGCAGTAGTAGATATATCAGTTAGTTATGAAAGTGACTTAAATGAAGTGGAAAAAGTTATAAATGCTACTATGGAAAAAATTAATAAGACTTATGATAATTTAAAAGGCAAATGTGAGTTATGGGGAGTAGAAAAACTTGATGATTCAGCAGTTATTTATAGAATTGTTTTAAAGACTAGGTCTAATAAAAATTTTGTTGTTGAAAGAAAGATGAAAAAAGACTTTAAACTAGCTTTAGATGAAGCGGGAATTAAGATACCATATCCACAAGTAGAGGTGCATAATGAATAATAATTATCAAGTAGGAACTCATTTAATTCTAAAAAAAGGACATCCTTGTGGATCTAATGAGTGGGAAGTAGTACGCCTTGGAGTTGATATTAAACTTAAATGTTGTAATTGTGGTAGAACGGTATTGATTCCAAGAATTGAATTAAATAAAAAGATTAAGAAAGTAAAAGAGGAGTTATATGAAGGACAAGAAAAAACTGAAACTTAAGAAATTTTATTTTCATCCTATTACAGTTTTTATTTTTCTAACTATATTAACAATAATAGCCAGTGCTATTTTATCAGCTTTGCAAATGCAAGGAACTTATAGTAAAGTTAATACCTCTAACTATGAACTGGAAAGTGTTTTAGTTACAGTTAAAAATATGTTAACTTTTGATGGGATGAAATTTATTTTTAGTAATGCGTTACGTAACTTTTTATCATTTGCTCCATTTGGTATGTTAGTGCTTACTTTAATTGGATTGGGTGTATCATCATCGACTGGTTTTCTTGATACAGTTTTTTCAAGAAAAATAAAAAAAATGGATAAGAGAATAGTTACCTTTATTATTATTTTTCTAGCAACTATTTCTTCTTTGATAAATGATATTGGTTATGTTTTACTAATACCTTTGTCAGCAATAATATTTCAAGCAAATAATAGAAATCCTTTTGCTGGAATAGTAGCAGCTTTTTGTGGAGTTAGTTTTGGCTCAGCTATAAGTTTATTTGTAGGTTCAATGGAGGTTAATTTAATTCCTTATACAACATCAGCTGCTAGATTAATAGATAGAAGTACTCATGTTAGTTTAACATCTAACTTAATTATAATAATTGCTTTTTCAGTTTTACTTTCAATTATTGGAACTGTAATTGTAGAAAGTATAATAGTTAAGAGATTAGGTAAATATAAAGATAATCAAGAAAATGTTAAAACAGAAGAGTTAACAGTAGTAGATGAAGAAGAAATAGAACAAGAAAGAATTGCTAAAGAAAAGAAAGAAAAAGCAGGACTTAAATATGCTTTGATTACAGCAATAGTAGTTATAGTAGCCTTTATCTATATGATAATACCTAATTTACCATCTAGTGGTATGTTACTAGATATGAGTGAAGATACTTATTTAGGACAATTATTTGGTACTAATTCATATTTTCAAGATGGCTTTACTTATATGATAAGTTTATTATTTATTCTTACAAGTATCGCTTATGGAATAGGTGCTAAGTCAATAAAAAATGATAAAGATTTAATATATGGTTGTGAAAAGATGTTTACATCAAGTGCAGAGATGGTTATGTTACTATTTGTAGCAAGTCAGTTTATTTCTATTTTTAGAGAGACTAACATTGGAACAATAATAGCTACTTGGGGTGCTAATATCTTAGGAAGTGTTTCCTTTAGTGCATTACCACTTATAGTCATTTCCTTAGTGTTAATAGCTATAGCTAATATATTTGTTACAACACCATCTAGTAAATGGCAAATATTTGCCCCTGTTATGGTACCAGCTATGATGCAAGCTAATATTTCACCACAATTTGCTCAGTTTATTCTAAGAGCAGGTGATTCAATGACTGCTGGAATTACTCCACTATTAGCTGCTTTTGCCATATATATAGGATACTTAAATATATACAATAAAGATAAGTCAAAACCAATAACTATTCATCAGGCAATAGCTTATGTTATGCCATACTTTACAATAATTTCAATTTCTTGGATTTTATTAACAATAGGTTGGTATTTAATAGGCTTACCAATAGGTCCAGGAGTTTATCCGACATTATAGTTTTGACAATTTGTCTTAATTAGATTAAAATAAGAAAGAAAATTATATTATTTTCTTTTTATTTTGGAAGGAGTTTTGTTTATGAGTTTAAAAGCAGGTATTATAGGATTACCAAATGTAGGGAAGAGTACATTATTTAATGCTATTACTAATCAACATATTTTAGCAGAGAATTACCCATTTGCAACAATTGATCCTAATGTAGGAGTAGTTAATGTTAAAGATGTTCGTCTTGATAGACTAACAGAAATGTATGAACCTAAGAAGACTATTCCTACTAGTTATGAATTTACAGATATTGCAGGCCTTGTTAGAGGAGCTAGTAAAGGAGAAGGATTAGGAAATAAATTTCTATCACATATAAGAGAAACTGATGCTATAGTAGAAGTAGTTAGATGTTTTGATAATGGAAAAATAATTCATGTAGATGGTAATGTTGATCCAATAAGAGATTTAGAAACTATTAATCTAGAGCTTATTATCAGTGATTTAGAAATGGTTACTAATCGTTTAGGAAAAATTAGTAAAAGAGCTTTAATGAGTAAAGATAAACAGGAAAAATTAGAATATGAATTATTAGAGAAGATAAAGACTACACTTGAAGAAAATCAACCAGTAAGACATATAGATTTTAAAGATGAAGAATTAAAAAAACTAAAATCTTATAATTTCTTAACAATAAAACCAATTATATATGTAGCTAATATAGATGAAAGTATGATAGGTTTAGAAGATAATTCTTATGTAAAAGAAGTTAAAGAGTATGCCAAGAAAGAAAATGCTTCCGTAGTTGTTTTATGTGCTAAGATTGAAGAGGAATTAAGTGAATTAAGTGATACAGATAAAAAGGATATGTTAGAAGCTTTAGGAATGAAAAATAGTGGATTAGAGCAATTAATTTCTGCAACTTATGATTTATTAGGCTTAGCTACTTATTTTACAGTAGGTAAAGATGAGGTAAGAGCATGGACTTTTAAAAAAGGTATGAATGCTAAGAAATGTGCAGGTATTATTCATACAGACTTTGAAAAGGGATTTATCAAAGCTGAAGTTATTAGCTATGATGATTTAGTGGAATATGGTAGTGAGTTAAAAACTAGAGAAGCAGGAAAAGCTAGAATAGAGGGAAAAGATTATATCATGCAAGATGGTGATATTTGTCACTTTAGATTTAATGTGTGAGGTGCTAATTGAAATCACAAATTAAAATATTTGAAGCTAATAAAAAAGATGGAGTAATGAGTCGAAATAAAATATTTTATAATGATGAATTAACTCAAGATGAAATAAATGAAATATTTAAACAAACTAGAATAAAATTAGGGAAAAAATATGGATTTAATGGTTTAAAAATGATTCAAGCAGTTCAAAAGACAGAGTTGAACAAAGTAGAGTATCCAGATGGTAAATATATAAATATTACAGAAAAAGAATTAACAAAAGATGACTATTGGTATTTAAATTTAGAAGCAGATATTCTGATTATTAGTAATAAATATAAAGGAATAGTTGTAGGAAATATGTGTGCTGATTGTCCAATAGTAATAGCAGAAGATAGGAAAAAGGGAGTAACTGCTTTAGCACATTGTGGTGCAGCATATATTAATAGAAAATTACCAAGTCAAATAATAGAATCGTTACAAAAAGAATATAAGAGTACCATAGATGACATATATGTTTATATTTCTAGTGGAGCAAAAAAGGAAAAATTTATATATGACACTTATCCACATTGGGCCACTAATAAAGAAGTGTGGAAAGATTGTATAGAAAAAACAAATAGTAAATATAGGATAGATATGTATAAAGCAATATTAAAGCAACTGGAAGATAAACAAATAAAAAACATAAGAATTAATAAGAATGACACAATAACAAATATAGACTATGCTTCACATTACTCTAGAATAAGAGGTAATGAAAAAAAGAGTGGTCAAAACTTTGTTGGATTTTATTATGTATAACTGATATTAATAAAAAAGAACAAATATTTAGTTGCAAAAGTAATTGGCATTTGTTATAATACAAACGAGTATTTAAAATACTCCTTACCTATTATTTAGGTCTTATGTCCAGAAGGAGGTGGAAATAATGAACAAGTATGAAATTATGTTTATTGTAAAACCAGATTTAGAGGAAACTGCTATTAAAAGTGAAGCTGAAAATCTAAAGAAAGTTTTAACAAACTTAGAATCTAAAATCGTTGAAGAAAAAGCTATGGGACAAAGAGAATTAGCATATGAAATAAAGAAATATAAAAATGGATATTATTTCTTATTTGTAGTAGATGGTTCTCATGAAGCTATTAAAGAATTTGATCGTTTAGCTGGAATCAATGAAAACATTTTACGTCATTTAATTATTCGTAAAGAAGACTAGAAAAAGAGGTAACTATGAATAAAGTAATATTAATAGGTCGATTAACAAGAGACCCTGAGTTACGTTATACTGGTAGTAATACTCCAGTTGCAACTTTCAGTCTTGCTGTAAATCGTTCATTTACTAATCAAAATGGCGAAAGAGAAGCAGACTTTATTAACTGTGTAGTTTGGAGAAAACTAGCAGAAACAGTTAAAAATTATTTATCTCAAGGTAGTCAAGTGGCAGTAGAAGGTAGAATTCAAACTAGAAGCTATGATGATCAAAATGGTCAAAGAAGATATGTTACTGAAGTTGTTGTTGAAAATATAGACTTTGTTGGTACAAGAAGAGATAATTCTCAATCAACTCAACAACCAAGCTTTAATAGTCAACCAGCTCCTGCTAGTTTCAATAATCAACCATCTACACCTGATGCTACTACTCCTTATGATTTTAGTGCTGCAGCAGCTCCTACAGGTACAAATGTATCTAGTGATCCTTATGCTGAATTTGGCTCTAATATCGAGATAAATGATGACGAATTACCATTTTAAAAAGGAGGTTAAGTTATGGCAGAATTTTATCGTAAGAAGAAAAAAGTATGCTTAATGTGTCAAGGAAAAACTTTTGATTATAAAGATGTTGATATTTTAAGAAAATACATTAACGAAAGAGGAAAAATATTACCTCGTCGTGTTACTGGTGCTTGTGCAAAACATCAACGTGTTATAGCTAATGAAATTAAAAGAGCACGTGCAATTGCATTATTACCATTTACAAAATAATATTTTAAAGTTGGGACTTTTGGTTTCAACTTTTTATGTTGAAAAAGATATTAATCTTATGAGACGGAGTATAAATTTATTGGAATAGACCGCTAGGGTGACAAATACTTGATAACACTGAAGATAAATTATTGCTTGTATATAAAATTGGAACATTAGAATTAGAACTTTCAAATATAGAAAAGTCTAATTCTTTTTCTTTATTAT
>CAVLCG010000025.1:0-15184 GCA_963661445.1 bacterium
AATGCATATACCCTTATGTAGACTGGGCCTATGCATTTTTGCTGCAAAACAAAAGATATAATGATAACAAACCTTTAAGAAATAAGCAAGAAATGGTGTAAAACTTCTTCAAAAAATAAATTGACAGAGTACTACTTTAAAAGTATTATTAACTTAGAAAAGGTGAGTGTATTATGATAAAACTAAGAAACTTTAATTTAGAAAAAATTGATAAGATAAAACACTATAGTCTTCTAATGAAACTTAATAGAGATAAGAGTATTAATAACTATATCTCGCATAACTTTATTTCTTTTCTTGATAAGCATGCAGCAGAATCAGATGATAAAATGGAAATAGGCAAGTCATATGTAGTAAATAAAGATAAGAGAAATATAGGAGTAGTTGGAACTTTAAATATGTCTAGTACTGGAGTAGTAGAAGTTTGGTATAGCATTGATAAAGACTTAAGAGGAAAAGGTTATGGTGAGAAAGTGTTAGCCCAAGTAACTCCTTATTTAATAGAAAACATTAAAGGGCTAAATGATATAGAATTAAAAATAGATAAAAATAATAAAGCTAGTAAAAAAGTGGCTGAGAGAAATGGTTATATCCTAGATGATGAGAATAAAGAGTTAGGGATAGATATCTACCATTATTTTGGAAAACACTAAAAAACATCCTTCAAACAATCACACATTTAAAAAAATACCATAAAATAATGTGAACACTAGAAAAAAAGGAGGATTAATTTATGGGTAATTGCAATTCATCAAGTGCTATTGTTTTAGTACTATTTATCTTACTAGTAATCATTATAGGTGCCTATATTTAATTTAAAAGGGAGGTGTTAAAATGTCTTGTTCAAATAATCAACCAGTAACAACTTCTTGTGGATGTTCTAAACCTAGAAATAGTTTTGTTATAATTATAGTTTTATATATCTTATTAGCTATTATCTTAGGAAGTGTTTGTACTTGGTAGTTAAACCTTAGAGCTTTGTTTCTAAGGCTTTTTTCTTAAAATAAGTATATAAATAAAAGAAAAGGTAAAAACTAAGTATGGTGATTATTATGTATTATTATTTATCATACTTTTTTATCTTTTCAGTGATTGGTTATATTTATGAAAATATTCTTCATTTAATTATTCATCATCACTTAACTGATAATCCATTTGTAGGACCTTGGATGCCAGTATATGGTTTTGGCATAGTAGTAATGTTGTTAATTGAAAAGTTTGCTTTTACTAAATTTAGAATTTCTAAATGGGGAAAGGTTTTAATAACATTACTATTAAATTTTTTTATCTTAACTATTCTTGAATTAATTGGTGGTCACTTAGTAGAATTTTTTCTTCATAAATCTTATTGGGATTATAGTGATCTTAGATTCAATTATGGGAAATATATAGCAGTTGAAGTATCACTCGGTTGGGCAGTAGCTAGTTATATATTTTTATTTATAGCAAGAAAATACTTAGATAAGATAATACCTAAGGTACCTAGATTTCTAACTAATATATTTATCATAATTTTCTTAATAGACTTTATTTATTCTTTCTTTATAAAATAATTAATACAAGATATCTTAAAAGAATAATTACTTTGTTAAAAACTATTTTCAAAATCATTAAATCCAATTATAAGTCAGATGAGATGTTTGGTGAAAATGAGCTGTAATTAATGATGAGGTATAAATTTATTTGAATAGATCACTAGAATAATAAATACCTGATATACTGAAGCTAAATTATTGTCTGTATATAAAATTTGAACATGAGAGTTAAAACTTTCAAACATAAAAAAGTCTAATTCTTTCCTATATTATTATTTGGATTTATAGGTATATTATAACATGAGCTTTTTTGTATTCCGATAAATTTTTACTCCGTCCGATTGCATTATAAGTTGCTATAATTTATTTTTTATGTTATATATGTATATAAGATTAGGTAGGTATATTTTAATCTTATGAAGATATTTTCTATTATTTGAGAGTGATTAATTCTCGTAATCATTAAAGATTGGAGGTGAAGTTCGTGAGAAAAAACTTAAGTGCTTCAACAGTGTCAATTTTGCTATTGGCAATAGCATTTATTATAATGTCAGTTGGTTTTGCCGCTTATACTCAAACTTTAAATATAAATGGTACTGCCACTGCTAAAAAAGCTAGTTGGAAAGTACAATTTAAAGATAATACATATGTGGAATCTACTGGTAGTGTTGCTGCTACAAATAAAACTTTAAATTCTACTACAATGACTTATGATGTTACTTTGAATCCTGGTGAATTTTATGAATTTACAGTTGACGTAGAGAATGCTGGTACATTTGATGCTACTTTAAAAGGAATTACTATGTCTAGTTTAACCGAAGCTCAAAAAGAATTTATTAGTTATACTGTAACATATGATTCTACATCTTATACTGAGTCGACTACTGGACTTAGTAGTGATTTAGTTGTAGATGCCACAAAAAAAGTTAAAGTTAGAGTGGAATATATTATTCCGACTGATGCTGAGAAATTGCCAACAACTGAAGATGTTAAATTAACTTTAACTGCTAGTTTAGATTATGTTCAAAAAGCATAAAAAGGGTTGATTGAAATATGAATGATAGTAAGAGGAATATATATTTAAGTGAGTTTTTAATGTTTATTTATCTGGTGTTGAATCAGATTTTTGTAATTATGCCTTTTAAATCTTCTAAACATTTAAGTTATATTGAAATGATTATTTGGTTAATATTACTTATAATTATACTTATTACAAAAGGATTCCCTAGGGATAATAGTTATTTTAAGAAAATAGGTATTAGATATACTATTATATATTGCTTTATCTATATTTTTATTATATATGGTTTAGGTTTATTTACTGGCTTTTCTCATAGTATATATTCCCATACTATCAATGGTTTATTTAATAATTTATTTCCTGTTTTACTAATGACAATAAGTCGTGAAGTTATTAGGTACATATATTGTAAAAAATCTAATGGTAAGATTTTTTATTTGCTATTTTTGAGTTTTATATATGTTTCATATGATTTATTATTAGTATCAAATTATTATACTTTTAATAATTCAGAACAAATTTTTATATTCATTTGTGTTGAATTGTTTGGTTCAATGGCTAAAAATTTTCTTTTTACCTATATAACATATTATGTTAGTTTGATTCCTACATGTATACTTGCCAGTGTTGTAGAAACTTTTTGGTATATAGTTCCCGTTATTCCAAGTTTAGGTAATTATATTACTTCTGTATTGGGAATTTTGTTGCCTTATTTCTTATATTTAAAAATGAGAAAAATAATAAAATATGGTGATAAAAAAGAACTAAATAAAAAGCATTCATTTTTAATACCAATATTTTTGACTATCTTTATTATATTTGTTTTGGTTTCAGGTATTGGTAAATATAAAATGATTGCCATTGCATCAGATTCAATGAATCCTATATATTATAAAGGAGATGCAATTATTTATGTTAAAGCTAATGCATCAGATATTAATAAAGGGGATATACTTGTTTTTTCTTCAAATAATATGACAATTACTCACAGAGTTGTTGACATTATTAAAATTGGAAATAAGTCTTTTTTTAAAACTAAGGGTGATAACAATGAGAATGCAGATATTGATTTAATTAGCGAAGATAATGTATATGGCAAAGTTAAATATATTGTTAAATATATTGGTTATCCTACTTATAAATTACGAGAAACATTTAATAAATAGAAAGGTGAGATAATATGGCTAGAAAAAGATATTTAAAACCAATATTTTTATTTGTATTGATATTTTTATTAATGGTTGTAGGATATTTACTTTATAATTATAGTCGTAACATTAATAAAGAAATAGCAGTTAATTATAATGAAAAAAGTAATATTGATTATAAAGTTTATTTAAAAGAAAATTCTTTTTTTGAAACTCCTTATTTGGAAAAAAATAGAACATATATTGCTAGTTTAATTGATTATATTTTAATTGATTTTGATTATGCTTTTGATGTTGATGCAAGTATTAAAGGAAATTATTCTTACTATATAAAAGGCACTATTAGTGCTAATAAAAGTAATAGCAAAGATAATTATTGGTCTAAAGATTATATTTTAAGTGAGAAAACCACAAAATATTATTCTAATACAAAAAAAGTTAATATTAATTCTGAGGCTAAGGTTAATTATCAATTATACAATAACTTATTAAATGATTTTAAAAGTCAATATGGTGTAACTATGGATGGAGTATTGACAGTTTCTCTTATAATTGAAAATGATATTGAGAATGACTTAATTGATAGAGAAATAGAAAAAACCAGTAGTGTTGAATTGAATATTCCTCTTACCACCTTAACTGTAGAAGTTCCAATTAAAACTAGTGAACTTAATAATCATGGTTCGCTACTGAATAAAACAGTTCAAGAAAACGTTTTATTCTATACTGTTATAAAGTATTTAGGATATAGTTGCTTTGTAATTTCTTTCCTAGTCTTTATCAAGTTAATACATATTATTATTTTTAAATCAAAATTTGAAGATAAATATGATAAAACCCTATCTAAAATTTTAAAAACTTATGATAATATTATTGTTAATGCTAAAAATTTACCTGATATGGATGGTTTAAAAATTGTATCTGTTATGTCATTTAATGAACTAATTGATGCTCAAGGAGAAGTTAGGCAACCTATAAATTATATTTCTTTAAGAAGTGGTGCTGTCTTTATTTTAATTAATGATGGAATGGGATGGAAGTTTGAATTAAAGAAAGATGATTTCAAGAAGAGGAAGATTGAAAAATGAAAAGGTTTTCTAAATATAATTTAATTGGATTATTCGTTTCTATTATTATTATATTAATGAGTGTAGGGTATGCATTATACAAACAGGATTTGGGACTTAATGGTGATGTTACTTTAAAAAAACAAGGGAAGTTAGAAATTTTAAGTGCTAATATAGTTGAAAGTGAATGTGTTGACTTAGCAGATTATACAGATCCTACTATTAATGAGTTAAATTTATCTTTTAAAGTAAGTGGTAGTTCTAATAAATTTGTTGCAACTTATTTAATAGAGATAAATAATGGAACTTTATATGATTATACTTATACAGACTTTTCTTTCAACATAGATAGTAGTTCAAGTGATTCAAAGATTTCTGTTAATGTTACTGATGCAACTACTGGAAATGTATTTAATCCTGGAGAAACTTTATCTGCATCAGAAAGTAAAACTTTTAAGGTTCAATTAACAATTGAGACTAGTGATACTAATGTTTCAATGAATATTAATGGTAGTGCAAGCTTTATAATAAATAATGAAGGGAATATTATTGCAAATATTGACCCTAAAACAGGTGATTTAAGAGGGAGTGGCACTATTTCGTGTTTTACTGTTTCAGTTGCTAATACATATACCTATAATAGAAATTTTAATTTGAATTCTAGTAATGAAAATATTCTGCTGGTTAATAAAGATGGAACTTTATTAAATACTTTACAAGTTAAAGCTAATAGTACTGAAGAATATGAAATGTGTACTAAAGTTAGTGAATCTAGTTCTTTTTTTACTGATGAGACTACTACCACTATTACTTTAACTAGTGCTGGTGTAGATAGTATTAATGTTGGAAAACTTACGTTTACTGTTGATAAGGATGAAATAGCAACTGATAAAGAGATTCCTACAGTTGGTAATGTTAATATCAGTATTCCTGAAGAAAATACTGTTGTTGGAGAAGCTTTAATTTCTTGGGATAGAATTGATACTGGTGGTTCTTCTATTACTAATTATTATATTGTTTTATATAATTCAGAAACTGGTACTTCTTCTACTTACGAAACTGGTTCAAGTTTAACTTCTTATAAATTAACTAATTTAAGTGCAGGTAATTATTATGCTAAAGTATATGGAATCGATGAAGCTGGCAATGTTGGAAAAAATTATTGTGATAATGCTACCACTGATAATGGTTATTGCAGTTTATCTAATACTGTTTCTTTAAAATGGGAATATACAATAACTTTTAATCTAACAAATTTGCAACATGATAATGAGACAACTACTACCGCCACAGCCATAATAAATAATAGTTTTAATACTACATTGCAGTTAAATACATCCTCTCAATGGTATTCATTACCAAATTCAATAACAATTACAATGAATGAAAATACTTTAACTAGTGGTACGGATTATACTTATAATTCCTCTAGTGGTGAAATAACAATTAATAAAATTACTGGAGATGTTACAATTTCTGCAAGTGCATCAGGCGGTTGTTTAATTAAAGGAACAAAAATAACTTTGGCAAATGGTATGAAAAAAAACATTGAAGATATAGGATATGATGATTTGTTATTAGTATGGGATTATGAAAAAGGTTCTTATGCATACGAATATCCTATTTGGATAGAGAAGACTAAAAAAACAAATAAATATCAAAAAACTACTTTTTCTGATGGCTCTGTTTTAAAAACTTATGGTGAACACGGAGTTTTCTCACAGAAATTGAATGCATTCATATCCGTTAATGATAAAAATAATTTTAAAATAGGGACAGAAATTGCAAAAGTAGATAGTGAAAACAAAATATATTATGTTAAAATTACTAACATAGAAATCATAGAAGAAGAAACTGAATATTATCACATTGTTTCTACAAGATATTATAATGTTATTGCCAATAATTTTTTAACAACTGATGGTAAGGTGGAATTTGCTAATTTGTATGGCTTTGGTGATAATATCAATTGGTTAACTAGGGATATTAATAAGTTAGATTTATATACTTATGATGATTTTAAAGATATACTACCTTTTTATCTTTATGAAGGGTTAAGAGTGGCTGAAGGAAAAGTTCTTTCTGAATATATCAATCTTTTAGAATTTAAAGAATACTTTCGTATCAATCAATTGAATGTTAATATGATTCTACCACCACTGCAAGATTCTTCAAATAATAGATTATGGATGGTTACTACAAGTGATGATAATATTAACGATAAAAAAAGCTTTTTAAAGAAAGAAAATTCTTATTATACTTTAAAATTACCAGTTAATAGGACAAATTTTAAATATTGGTATAATATGGCTGATGGCAAGAAATATAAACCTAATGATACTGTTAAAGTCTCTTACGGGATGCATTTTATTGCCGTATATGAATGATTTTATATTACAATAAAAAGAGTGATAGATTTGATTTAACACTCTTTTTTGTATTTATGTAGAACTTTTAGTTATGTTGAATTCATCATAATTATATGATACGAAAATTCTTGAATAAGTTATGACTTTTTAACTTTGACATATTTATGACTTTCTAATTAACATTTATAAGAAAAGCCTTACCGTGAGGTAAGGCTGCTGAAAACTTGTTTTCAGTTTTGTTCTTTATAAGATTAATTAACTAATTTATGATAAACATCTTCTACTTTAGAACAAACAGAATTTTGTGGAAATTTATCATTCTTATATCTTGGAATAACATGGATATGAAAATGTTTTACTTCTTGACCATAATCATTATTTTGAGAAATAGTTAATCCATCAATATTTAACTTATCACTTAAGATAGGTTTTAATTTTTTTCTAATAATATTTAACATATAAATTAAAGTATCATCATCCATCTCATAAAGATTAGCTTTATGCTCCTTAGGAATAACTAGTAAATGACCATCAGTATTAGGATTAATATCTAAGAAAACCTTAACCTTATCATCTTCATATACTGTATTAGATGGAATACTACCATCAATAATTTTACAAAATAAACAATCACTCATAAAAAATCCTCCTATAAATAATTGTACTTTTTTTGTCTAATTTTGGCAATATGTTATGCAAAAAAGAAAATAGATGGTATAATAAAGACGCCAAGAAAGAAAGGTGATTTTAGTGTTAGATATAGAAAAACTTACAGTAGATGTTAAAGAAAGTGGAAAGGAAGTATTGAAAGACTTTTCTCTTGATATAAAAGAAGGGGAAATTCATGCCATAATGGGTCCTAATGGAGTAGGAAAAAGTACTCTTGCTAAAGTAATTATGGGAGATAAGAAATATCTTGTTAAGTCTGGTAGTATCAAATTTAATAATGAAGAAATGTTAGATAAAGAAACAGACTATATAGCAAGATGTGGAATCTATTATGTAATGCAAGATCCTAAGACTATAATAGGAGTTACTAATAGAGAAGTGTTAAGAACAGCACTTACCGAAAGAACAGGAGAAAGACTTAATCTTTATACCTTTATTAAAGACTTAAATAAAGAAACAGAAGAATTAAAAATGGATAAAGAAATGATTCATCGTTATGTAAATCAAGGATTTTCTGGTGGTGAGAAGAAAAAGAATGAAGTCTTACAATTAAAAATGTTGAAACCAAAACTTATTCTTTTAGATGAGTTAGATAGTGGATTAGATGTAGATAGTTTAAAAATAGTATGTGAAAGTATTAATAAATATAAAGTGGAAAATCCTGATACTGCTATTTTAATAATAACTCACTATAGTAGAATCTTATCACTAATTCATCCTGATTATGTTCATGAGATGATAGATGGAAAAATAGTTAAGACAGGACCATTTGAATTTGCTAAAGAAATAGAAAGTAATGGTTATCTTAGGGAAAATGAAATGAGTGATAATGATGCTAGAGAATAAAATATTATTAGATGATGAAAAGTATATAGAAGTAGTTAAAGATAGTAGTTATGTTTTTTCAAAAGATGATGTTATTTACCTAAATCTAAAAGATAATATTACTTGTAAATTACTAGTAAAAGCTAAAGTAAATTGTTATGTCTTTGCTAATAACTTATCCTCTAAAATAGAAATTCATCTAATGAATGAAGGAGAGATTGATCTCTTTATAACAACTATCACTTCTAAAAAAATATTAAATAATGTAGTAGTTTATCATGAAGATGAAAATACTAAGAGTAATGTTATTTGTCATGGGGTAAGTTATAAAGAAGGAGACTTAACTTTTAATATTGATGGCGTAGTACCTAAAGGTTTAAAGAATTGTATTTGTAATCAAGATAGTATGATTCATCCATTCGATATAGCAAAAGGAGAGATAAATCCCAATCTTTATATAGATGAATTTGATGTAGTTGCTAATCACTCAGCCTATATTGGACCATTTCCTAGTGATATTATCTTCTACTTAAAGACTAAAGGGATAGGGCAAAGAGAAAGTATTAGACTACTATTACAATCCTTTTTACTAAACGATGCAAAAGATGATAATTATATTAAACTAATAAATGATAATATCTTAAAAATAATAAGTTAGGAGGTGTTTTTTCATGAATAGAGAAGATTTTCCCATTCTATCAACTGGTTTAATTTACTTTGATAATGGAGCGACTACTCTAAAACCTAAAAGTGTAGTTGAAAAAATGACTGATTATTATTATAACTATCCTGCTAATATTCATAGAGGAGATTATAAAATAAGTCTAAAAGCTAGTGATTCTTATGAAAAAGTTAGAACTAAAGTAAAGAACTTTATAAATGCTTCTAGTGAAGAAGAAATAGTGTTTACTGCAGGTGCAACTGATTCTCTAAATAGAGTAGTATTCGGTTTTATGGAAGACTATTTAACTAGTGGTGATGAGGTAATCATTAGTAAAGCAGAACATGCATCTGCTGTCCTTCCCTGGCTTATCTTAGCAAGAAGAAAAAATATAAAAGTAGTGTTTGTTCCTTTAGAAGAAAATCATGAACTTTCTTATACTACCTTAGAAAAATATATAACAGCTAAAACTAAAGTAATATCTCTTGCTGCTGTAACTAATGTTATCGGTGATGTTAGAGATATCAATAAGATAGGTAAGTTATGTCATGCTAGAGACATTTTATTTGTAGTAGATGGTGCTCAAAGTGTTCCTCATCAAAAGACAGATGTAATAAAAGATAATATTGATTTCTTAACTTTTTCTGCTCATAAGATGTTAGGACCAACGGGAGTAGGCGTTTTGTATGCTAAAAAAGAATATTTAGAAGCAATGCGACCTATCGAGTATGGTGGTGGAATGAATCAGTCCTTTGATAGTGATGGTAATATGGAATTTAAAACTGTTCCAACTAGACTAGAAGCCGGTACGCCACCAATCGCTGAAGTAATAGGCCTTGGGGAAGCTATTGATTATCTAGAGAAAATAGGCATGGATAATATAGAAAAATATGAAAGAGAACTAAAAGAATACCTTATTAAAAGATTACAAGAAATAGATAAAGTTGTTCTTTATAATACTACTAGTAAAGGCGGAATGACTGCTTTTAACTTATCAGGTATATTTAGTCAAGATACAGCCTTATATCTTGATCATTATAATATTTGTGTAAGAGCAGGTAACCACTGTGCTAAAGTATTAAAAGAAGAAATTAATATTAAAAATACTTGTCGTATTAGTTTATATTTTTATAATACCAAAGAAGAAATAGATAAACTAATAGAAGTTTTAAAAGATAGTAAAGATTTATATAAAATAGTATTGTAGGTGAAGAATATGGAAATAGATCAAGAATTAAGAAGAGAAATGATAGTAGAAAATTATGAACATCCCTTTCATAGAGGATTAAAAGAAGAAGATGGTTATGTTAAAGCTAATACTAATAACGAAAGTTGTATTGATAATATTGATATAGAATTAAAACTAGAAGATGGAAAAGTAGTTGATGCTAACTTTGATGGAGAAGCTTGTGCTATTTCAACATCAGCTACTTCTCTTTTCTTACAAAAGATAGTGGGTAAAAGTATAGAAGAAGTTAAAAATATCTTAGAAAACTATCAAAAGATGATAAATGAAGAAGACTATGATAAAGACTTACTTGAAGAATTAACTATCTATGATAGTGTCGCTTTACAACCTAATAGAAAAAAATGTGCCTTATTGCCAAAGGATACTATTGAAAAGATATTGGAGAAATTAAGATGAAAGAAAAATTTAATACAAGTGATTTATACTTAGCAGAAGTAAAGTATGCTGATAAAGAAAAAGGAATAGAAGTGATGGAAGCTATCTCTTATGTTTTTGTTTATCATAAAGATAATTCTTTTTATAATGTTATTACAAATGAAGAACATCCAACTTATGAAAGAGTGCCTTATTCTAATACTACTATAGATGGGGAAGACTATGGAACTAAGGTTAAATTACTTAATGGTGTTGCTGCTACTGGTGAATGTTATTTATTAACTAGTATTAATTGTAGGGAGTTATTTAAGGAAGATAAAGCTTACTTAGAGGCTATTGAAGATTATATTTTAAATTCATCATGTTATTTTAAAGATAGAGTTGATATAGCAATAAAGAGATTAGTAGATTTAAAACAACCATTTAAAATGATTAGAATAATAAGAAATGAGTATAACAAGAAAGATGAAATAGATGAGTATTTTAGAGTAAGAGAGATAACTAGACAGAAGGTGAAACAATGGAAATAAAAGGTTTATCAAAAGAGAATATTGTTAGTATTTCTAATCATAAAGAAGAAGATGATTGGGTAAAAGATTATAGATTAGAAGCCTATAAACAATTTGAAAGTATGAGTGATAAACTACCATTTGGGC
Source organism: bacterium (assembly GCA_963661445.1). GTDB lineage: Bacteria > Bacillota_I > Bacilli_A > RF39 > UBA660 > Onthousia. The sequence continues at coordinate 11,576 of CAVLCG010000025.1, forward strand.
CGGATTTTAAACTTGACTTTGATAAGATAACTTATTATAAGTCTCAAGATGATACTTTAAGAAATGATTGGAATCAGGTATTGAAACCAGTTAAAGAAGAATTAGAAAACTTAGGAGTACTTGAGAGTGAACGTCATATGGGTGGTATGGGTGTTCAATATGAAAGTGAAGTTATTTATCATAAGATGCTAGATGAGTTAGAGTCTAAACATATTATTTTTACCTCTATTGAAGATGCTTTAAAGAATCATAAAGATATAGCTAGTAAATACTTTGGGAAGATAGTATCCTTTAAAGAGAATAAGTATGCAGCTTTAAATAGTAGTGTTTTCTCAGGTGGAAGTTTTATTTATATTCCCCCTCATACTAAACTAGATAGACCTCTTCAAAGTTATTTTAGAATAAATAGTAAAAATATGGGACAGTTTGAAAGAACCTTGATTATTGTAGATGATGATAGTGAACTACATTATATTGAAGGATGTACCGCTCCTACTTATAGTGAAGACTCTCTTCATGCAGCTGTTGTAGAAATCTACGTGGGAAAGAATAGCAAATGTCGTTATACTACCATTCAAAACTGGGCTCCTAATGTTTATAACTTAGTTACTAAAAGAGCTTTAGTAGATACTAATGGATCAATGGAATGGATTGATGGTAATATTGGTAGTAAACTTACAATGAAGTATCCTTGCTGTATCTTAAAAGGTGATAATAGTAGAGGGACTTGTGTAACTATTTCCTTAGCAAGTTCTAATCAAGACCAAGATACTGGAGCTAGAATGATTCATCTAGGAAATAATACTAAAAGTAATATTATTTCTAAGAGTATAGCAAGAAATGGTGGTAATGCTACTTATAGAGGTAAGGTAAGAATAGCTAGTGAAGCAAAAGAGGCAGAAGCCATGATTAAATGCGATACCTTAATACTAGATGCTAAAAGTAAAAGTGATACAATTCCTACTAATATCGTAGAAAATACATCATCTAGCTTAGAGCATGAAGCGACAGTATCAAAGATAAGTGATGATAACTTGTTCTATCTAATGAGTAAGGGAATACCTAAAGAAAAGTGTGAAGAACTAATAGTCTTAGGCTTCCTAGAAGAGTTTAGAGAAGAGTTGCCAATGGAATATGCTGTTGAATTAAATCAGTTAATAAAAAGGAATCTTTAGAAAATTTTTTTCTAAGATGCCTTTTTTGCATTTTCGGCCTAAAACTACCCCTGAATTTGTTAAATTCAGGGGTTGAATTTAACAAAACCCCCCAAAATGGAGAGGGGAATTTGCAAAATTGCCTGTTTGCAATTGGTATATTCATTATGTTAGAGTAGCTACTTGAAAGGAGGAGTTCCATGCTTAATGAAATAATTCTAGTAGGAAGACTAACCAACAACATTGTTGTAAATACTACTGATAAGGGCAAAAAGATTGGTAATTTAACCCTAGCTGTTCCAAGAAGCTTTAAAAATATGGACGGACTATATGAAACAGACTTTATCCCTTGTATTCTTTGGGAAGAGAAAGCATCTCTTGCTAAAGATTATTGTCATACTGGCGATATAGTAGGAATTAAGGGTAGATTACAATCAAGAATTGTTGAAACTGAACAGGGTAAAAGAAATCAGTTAGAAGTAGTCGCTGAAAGACTAACATTCCTATCAAGTAAAAAAGTAAATAATGTCAAGAAAACTGATATTTAATTTGAAAATACCCTTTAACTACAACAAAGTTAATTATTTGTAAACTTATGTGGAAAAAGTATATCACCTAGTATATAATAGATATTCGAGGTGGTAAAAATGCTATTGGCAAAAAGAATTAAAGAGTTAAGAAAGGAAAAAGACTTAACTCAAGAAGATTTAGGAAAATTGATTAATGTAACGAAGGTTAGTATCTGTTGTTATGAAAACGGAACAAGAATACCATCCTTAGAAACAGTAGTAGCCCTAGCAGATATTTTTGAAGTAAGTTTAGATAATTTACTAGGAAGAGAAATAGAAGTAGTAGCCAAGAAAAGGAAAACAAGAATGTCTAAAGAGGAAGTTGAATTTATTAAAGAAATAAGAAAATCAGAAAGAGTATTTCATTTATTAACGACTAATCCTAAAAGATGTGCTTCATTAATTGATAAAAAGTTAAACTGAAAGACTAGTATTTCTTTCTCTTTTTTTTTATAATGAAGGTGGTGATGATAGTGATAAAGGAAATAATTGAAAAGAAAAAGAATAAAGAGGAATTAACTAAAAAAGAGTTAGAAGTAATGTTTAACGGTTATCTTAATGATGAAGTAAAAGATTATCAGATGAGTGCTTTACTAATGGCCATCTGTTTAAATGATATGACTGATAAAGAAACTGTAATGTTAACAGATATCTTTCTAAATAGTGGGGAAAGACTAGATTTATCTTTTATTGATGGCATAAAGGTAGATAAACATTCAACCGGAGGAGTAGGTGATAAGACAACCTTAATAATAGGACCAATAGTAGCAAGTTGTAACATACCTTTTATAAAGATGAGTGGCAGAGGTTTAGGATTCACTGGTGGTACTATTGACAAGTTAGAAAGCATTGAAGGGTTTAAAGTAGATTTAACAGAAGAAGAAATAGAAAAACAAGCAAAAGATATTAATATTGTTGTAACAAGTCAGACTAAAGACTTAACACCACTTGATAAGAAAGTATATGCTTTACGAGATGCAACATCAACAACTGAGAGTATCCCTTTAATTGCTAGTAGTATTATGAGTAAGAAAATAGCAGGGGGAGCAGATAAGATAGTTATTGATATAAAAGTAGGAGAAGGTGCCTTGTTAAAAGATAAAGAAGAAGCAGAACGTCTTGGTAAATTATTAATAGAAATAGGTAAAAGTTATAATAGAGAAGTAGCAACTATTTATTCTGATATGAATACTCCACTTGGAAAAGCAATAGGTAATAAACTAGAAGTAATAGAAGCTATTAAAGTATTAAAAGGATTAGAGAAAGGTTCTCTTTATGATGAATGTGTAATTCTTGCAAGTAATTTAATCTCACTTGCTAAAAATATATCATTAGAAAAAGCAAAATCTGAAGTAATAGATAGTATCAATAGTCTAAAAGCTTATCAAAAATTTTGTGACTTTATCACTTATCAACATGGTAATATAGATAACTTAAAAATAGAAGATGAAGAAATAATTATAAGAGCAAATAAAGAAGGTACTATAAGAAAGATACATGCTTTAGAAGTAGCAAAACTATCATATAATCTAGGAGCTGGAAGAAATAGTAAAGAAGAACAAATTGATTATGATGCTGGCGTTTACTTAGAAAAAGAAATAGGAGATAAAGTTAAACCGGGTGATGTGTTAATGAGACTTTATACTAAGAAAAAGTTAGATACCATTAATATAGATAAGATATTTGAAATTGAATGTTAATAATAAATTAAAAACAGTTGAATAATTCCCCCCTACATGATAAAATTATTTAAAGATAAGGAAGAGGTGATTAACTATGTATATGTCAACCAACATGTCAAGTTTACAAACAGTTAACATGGGGGGGGCATTTTATATAGTTTAATTACTTCTTTTTATCATGCACTAATAACAGGATAGGATAGT
>CAVLCG010000026.1:0-14860 GCA_963661445.1 bacterium
TTCTAAGATCAATGTGATTTTCTCCAAAAATAAAGTCTTCTTCTTTCTTTATTATAAAAATTGTTCCTATTAGTTTATTATATCCGACACTAACTTCATAAAACCCAGTCTTTAGAAAGGAAAAATAACTATTATAGGTTAATAAGAAGTTCTTTAATTCTCTTATCATTTTATCTTTCTCTTCTAAGTAAAGATTCTTTGGAGTTATCAGGATAAATCCATCACTAATAGAAACAATCTTCATTATCTATCACCTAGTGTATGTTATGCATAACACATTAAATGGTGTCTACTAACAATTCATCTATTTGCTTTAATACTTCGTCTTTTCCTTCTTTAGTAACACTTGAGAAGATTATAACATTATCTCCTACTACTAAGTCTAAAGTTTCAAGTAGAAGTTTCTTACTTTTCTCTCGTTTGCTAGATCCTACTTTATCAGCTTTAGTTGCTACTATGGTAACAGGTATTTGATAATACTTTAGAAAGTTATACATCATTACATCATCTTCTGTTGGTTTATGACGAAGGTCTACTAACATGAAAACTCTTTGTAACTCATCCCTTATCTCTAAGTATTCTTCCATCATCTTACCAAACTTAGCTTGAATAGTTTTACTTACTTCAGCATAACCATATCCTGGTACATCGATTAAATAAAATTCATTATTTATATGGTAAAAGTTTAGAGTTTGTGTTTTACCTGGATGAGATGAAGTATGTGCTAAATTCTTTCTATTTAATAAAGTATTTATGAAACTACTCTTACCAACATTACTACGCCCTACTAATAAAAATTCTTTTTGATGATTAGTTGGATACTGACTTCTTCTAGTAACAATCATCTCTAAATCAACATTATTTATCTTCATCATTAGTCTCACCTTCTATATATTCTTTAGTTACTTTGTCTAAATCATTAATTAATTCTTTAGCTATATCAAAGTTTTCTAGTCTTGCTCCACTAGCATAGGCATGGCCTCCACCATTATACTTTTCAGCCACTTTATTTATCACTGGTCCTCTTGATCTAATATTTACTCTGATATTATTATTTTTAACATCTTCAGTTGCTATAACCCAGACAAGTACTTCATCTATATAATTGAAAAAATTAATCATATTACCAGATGAGGCACTATCAGCTTTAAACTTAGTTACAATATCATCAGTTATTAAAATAGAAGCCACTTTATTTTCTGATACATTCATATTCTCTTTAATATATCCTTCTAGTCTTATTTCTCTTAAAGGTCTAATATAGAGTTTTTTATAAACATCTGATAATGTAAATTTATACTTTTTTAGATAATAACTAACTAATGCAAAAGTTTTATAACTAGAAGTATCAAATAAGAAGCGATTAGAATCACTTACTAGTCCGCAATATAATCTTGTAGCTATTTCTTTATTGCACATAAGTTTTGATACTTTAAAAAATTCCATTAGTATTTCTGAGGTACTAGAAGCTTCAACATCGATATGTTCAATTCCACCAAAGTCATCAATAAAAGGATGATGATCTATTTTTATTACTTCACTTGCTTTATCAAAGTATTTAAAGTCGATTCTTTTTTTATCTGGTGTATCCAAAACGATAAGAAGGAAAGAATCAAGTTCATCATAATGATCAAGCCTACCAAGATAGGAAAACTTGGCACTACCATTTCCTACTGCTAACACTTTTTTATTGGGAAATGTTAAAAGTATTGATTCTTTCAAAGATATTTGACTAGCTAAAGCATCAGGATCAGCTCCAATATGTCTAGCAATAACTATGTTATCGTATTTTTTTATTTTATGATAAATTTGATTCCACATAATTATTATCCATTCTGACGTAAGAAGAATAATGTATCTCTAGCAATCATTAATTCTTCATCGGTTGGAAGAACATAAACCATACTACTAGAGTCATCAGTACTAATCTTAGCCATTTCTCCCATTACATTATTTTTATCATCATCTATTTTAATACCAAGACATTTTAAGTTTTCACAAACTGCTTTTCTTACTGGAATACTATTTTCTCCTACTCCAGCGGTGAAACAGATAACATCAGCTCCATCTAATAAAACGTAGTATTTAGCAATATAGTCAGTTATTGTTCTTACATACTTATCAAAAGCAAGTTTTGCTTGTTCATCACCTTCATTAACAGCAGCAATGATATCACGCATATCACTACTTTTTCCACTAAGTCCTAAAAGTCCTGACTTTTTATTTAAAGCATTTACTACTTCACTGGCATTTAATCCTTCTTGTTCCATGACATAAGGAATAATTGACGGATCAACATCTCCTGATCTTGTTCCCATCATTATACCAGCTAGTGGGGTGAATCCCATAGATGTATCTACACATTTACCATCTTTTACAGCTGTTATTGAACCACCATTTCCAATATGACAGCTTATTATCTTTAAGTCTTTTCTATCTAATTCTTTAGTAAGTGTTTCTGTTATATAACGATGACTTGTTCCATGAAATCCATATTTACGTACACCATATTTTGTATACCATTCATAAGGTACTGGATATAAATATGTTTCTTTTTCCATAGTTTGATGGAATGCTGTATCAAAGACACCAACCATTAATACATTAGGAAGAACTTCACGGAAGGCTTCAATTCCTAATACATTAGCAGGGTTATGAAGTGGTGCAAAATCTTTAAATGCTAATAAATCATTTACTACTTCATCAGTAATAACAACACTAGATGCATATTTGTCTTTTCCATGTACTAAACGATGTCCAACGCCATCTATTTCATCAAGTGATTTAATAATTTCAAGTGATATTAATTTTTCTAATAAGATTTTAACAGCATCAGTATGATTTTTTAATTCTACTTCTTCTTTAATCTTTTGACCTTGATATTTAATAGTATAAACGCCATCAAGACCAATTCGTTCAAATAGTCCACTAGCAATTACTTCTTCATTATTCATTTCAAATAAACTAAATTTTAATGAACTACTTCCTGTATTAATTGATAAAATTTTCATAATATTCCTCTTTTCTAAAACAACTTTATTATATCTAAAAAAGATAGAAATGTAAATCTTTCTATCTCTGTCTTGTACTATAATATATATCCGCTTGGTTTAAGTTATAACAATTTACTGGTTTAAGAGCATTATTATCCCTAACATATACATTAGTAAAACGGTAAAAATTTTCACTTATATTATCATAGAATAAAAAGTTAATATCACCTGTGCTTGTAACTAAGCAACTGGTTAATTCAACTTGTTTATTTCTAAATACAGAATTATTTTGATTCATCTCTATATACGAAGCAAAGTCACCAAGTGAAAAATTCTGATAAAACTCACTTATTGCTGGATGGGAATGACCATGACAAACTACAAAGTCAGTATTTAAATTATTATTAACTCTTCTTTCTAAATCATCAATCATAACCTGATCAAAAACTGCTTCTGTACTTTGTCTATTATCTCTATTACTATTTGTAAAAAAATCATCAAATTCAATTACATTATTAGCAGTTTCTCTTCCATATAGAAAGAATGGTACTTCTTTTCTTTCTTCATTAGTAACATCTTGAATAGCCTGAAGAGAAACATATACCTTTTCACTTAATATGATTGTAGCCCTTGGCATATCAGTAATAGTATCAGAATTAATAGGTGTATTTTCTCCATAATTATAGGTATCAAAATTATACTTATGATATATACCATATGAGTTTTTATTTATCATTATATCTTTTGCTTTTTGAGCACACTGTTCTCTTGTCATAATACTCTTCTTTCTATCATTCTTCTACTGATAAGTTATAAGTATCTCTTGCAATCATTAACTCTTCGTCAGTTGCTAAAACATAAACTGGTATTTTAGATTCATTACTAGAAATGATTCCTTCAACACCTTTTCTAACGATTGTTTCTTTATTTTTTTCTTCATCTAAGTAAATACCTAATGGATATAGTTTATTGATAGCTTCTTTTCTAATGATATCATCATTTTCTCCACCACCAGCGGTAAAGCAAATAGCATCAACTGCTCCTCCTAGTTTTACATAATATTTAGCTACATAGTCAACTATCTTATCAGTATACATATCAAGTGCTAATAAGGCTTTAGCATCATGTGCTTCATAAGCTCTATCTATATCTCTTAAATCACTCATACCAGCAATTCCTTCAAGACCACTTTTCTTATTTAATTGACTATCCATCCAGTCTAAGTTTCTTTCTTCTTTCTTCATAATATAAGATAGGATTGAATAATCTATATCACCTGATCTTGTTCCCATCATTATACCGGCATTTGGAGTGAATCCCATAGAAGTATCGATAGATTTTCCCTCTTTTACGGCTGTTATTGATGCTCCATTTCCAATATGACAAATTATTAAATTTGGATTTTTTCCTAAGATTTCTCTCATTTTTTCAGTTATAAACTTATGACTTAGTCCATGAAAACCATATTTTCTAACATCATACTTAACATACCATTCATAAGGTACTGGATAAAGATATGTTTTTTCTTTCATTGTTTGATGAAAAGCAGTATCAAAACAAGCTACTAATTTAGCATTAGGAATATTTTTCTTAAAGGCATATATTCCTTTTAAAGCAGCTGGATTATGAAGTGGTGCTAAATCACTGATTTCTTCAATTTCCATTAATACTCTATCGGTTATTTCTACTGATTTTGAGTATTTATTACCACCATGAACAACTCTATTTCCAACAGCTTCAATTTCATCTAGTGATGATATTACTCTATTGCTTATTAATTCATCTAATAAAATCTTAACTGCTTCATTATGATCTTTTAATGGTACATCTTTGCTAATCTTTTCATCACCAATTCTAATACTATAGCAACTGCCAAAAAGACCAATTCGTTCAAACATTCCTTTCATTAAAAGTTTCTCTTCTGGCATTTCGTATAAACGAAACTTTAAAGAACTACTCCCAGCGTTAACTGATAATAATTTCATTTTTTTGCATCTCCTTTTTCCTATTGTATCAAAACATATCTAAAAATTCCAACTATTTTTATTTTATGTGATAACCATTAGAGTTTAGTCCAATACTTTTTAAAGTTTTTACCTTATTTTCAACGTTCATAGTGTCTATTTCTGGAATGGCTTCTTTTATTTTGTCTGTCTCAGTATAAGATAATACTCTTTCAATAACAGAATCATTGTCTTCAAAATTCTTTGATGGTGATTTAAATGGTAAAAATTCTTCTTCATCATATGTCGACCAAAGATAACTATCATTATTAATATATAAAACACTATATAATTCTTTTTTATTCATTATTAAAAATAACTTATCTTTTATACCTTCTCTTTTTCTCCTTAAAAATTCAAGATTTGTACTTATAAATAAAAGGGCTGTTTTATAATCTAAATTACTTTCTCCAAATATTTCTATTACTTCATTAAATTCTTTTACTACTTTCTCCTGCATTATTTTTACTACCTCCTTGATATTCCATATCCATAACAGTTGCTAGTTTTCTCTGATGATAACTAAAAACATTACAAATATAGCCTAATAAATCATCATTCATTTCTATACCATTTTCTAGAGAAACTTCTCCAATTATATCTTCTAGATTAAACTCGTCCATTTCCTTAAAAAATGGTTTTATATATCTTAATGAATCAGACCCAGTTTTTTTTATGAAATCTCTAAACACATCAAGTGAAGAGTCTTTATCATTATTTTTTATATTATCACTTGATAAGGTAAAACTTGGTCTTGTTAAATAAACAATCTTATCCACCTGTTCGTAATCTTTTGAAAATCTAGCATACATAAAAGCATTTTTAAAGTTAGTTATAGTTTTATTCATAAATGGTGAGCCAAGACCAAACGATGTACTGTTATCAAATAATGGACTTGCTCTATAATCGTCACCATTTTTTATTAGTCCCCAATTATTAGGATGTCTATCACCTTGCAATGTAAATATATCAAATAGCAACATATTAACATAACTATTAATTATGATAGAAACTTCTTCAGGCTTTAAATCTTTTCTTTCTACTAAAATGTCCCACACTTGGTCAAGCGTATTCAATCTACTAAAAACGGAGTTACTCTGTGTTAAAGAATTATAGTTTCTAATTTCCTCTGGTATTAAATAATTATCATATTTCTTCTTTAAAGTTTCTTTTAAGGTACCTTTTTTTGTTTCACTAGTAAAAAAATCTTGAAACACTTCATACCCTAAAATTAATGTCTCATCATCTTTTAACATTTGTTTAGAAAGTAAACCCTTTTTATCCCGAAAATAAGCGGCATGATACTCAGCACATGGTAAACCTAATCTTTTAGCAAACTCTTGTGATAAAAGTTCACCCCAAACATTATTTTTAAAATCAGGAAAATGTTTAAATAAATAACTATCTCCTCGATATTTTATCCAACACAAAGCATTAGTACCTTCTCCTTCTAATTCAATAAAAGGTTGACTATATAAATCTCTTAAATCACCATTAAACGTATAGTTGTATTCATCTTTTAAAACTTTTTCTATATTGATAAATCCTTTATAGTCATCAAACATTTTAATCATCACCTACCCTTTAAGTATACAAAAAATATCATAAAAAAGATAGGCTTTTTCAGCCTATCGACTAAGTTATCTATAATTACTTGTTAGTATAACTTCCGCTTACTTGATTAAGTCCGTTTTGAACTAAACGTCTTGTGATTTCACCACCAACTGATCCGTTGGCACGAGAAGTAGCATCTGGTCCTAAATTAACACCGAATTCATTAGCGATTTCGTATTTCATTTTATCGATTGCTTGTTTAGCACCAGGAACACGCATTTTCATTGAACTGTTGTTACTTGAGTTATTCATTGTTTCACCTCCTACATTAGTAGAATGTGAATTTTTTTAGATTTCATACATTTTTTTTGATGGTAATTTTTACCTATAGAAATTCTTTTAAGTTTTCTTCTTGTTCATTTTTAATTTTTAAAGTAAAGGTATTTTTTACAGTATCCATAAGAATCTCTTGATAATCTATTTTTTCTTCTTGTTTAATACATTCATCTAAACTGGGATTAATTACGGGATGCTTTGGTACAAAGACTGTACAACAATCTTCATAAGGCAAAATACTAGTTTCATAAGTATCTATTTTTTTAGCTATATCTATTATTTCTAATTTATCAAAACAAGCAACTGGTCTAATAACTGGATAATTAGTTACATTATTAATAACATGCATACTATGTAGTGTTTGACTTGCTACTTGACCAATACTTTCTCCATTGATAATAGCATAGGACCTATTTCTTTTAGCTAGCATCTCCATAATCCGATACATCATTCTTCGCATTATAGTAATAACATATTCTTCTTTAACATTTTTATAAATTTCTTCTTGAATTTTAGTAAATGGTACAATATGTACTTTTACTTCAGTTTGATATTTAGCAAGTTTCTTAGCAAGTGTTAAAACTTTTTCTCTAGCTTCTAAACTAGTATGTGGTATAGCTTCAAAGTAAACAGCTTCTATTTTTATACCACGTTTCATAGCAAGGTATCCTGCTACTGGTGAATCTATTCCACCACTTAACATTAATAATCCTTTAGGTTGAGTTCCTATTGGATAACCACCAAGTCCTTTAAAAGCATTATAATATAGCAGTGTTTTTTCTTTTAGTATCTCTATATTAATAAGTACTTCTGGATTATGAACATCTACTTTTATATTACTTTTATTTTTTAAAACTATTCCTCCAAAATATGGTGCTAACTCTTCACTTGTTTCACTAAATGATTTATCACTTCGTTTAACTTTTACTTTAAAAGTCTTAAAATCAACTTTAGAAACTGTCTCTATTAGCAGTTTACTAATTGCTTCTTTATTTGATTCACAGGTATATATCATATGATAGGAATGTATTCCAAAAGTAGTATTTATAGCTTCTATTATTTCTTTTTCTACTAAAGAGTCATAAGTTATATACATTCTAGCTAAATCCATAGTAATATTAGCATCATATTTTTTTATTTTAGCTTCTAGATTATTTTTTAAAGTCTTAACAAAGAAATTTCTATTTCCTTTTTTAGTAGTTAATTCGCCATATTTAATTAATATCATTTTCTCCATTATAGTATCTCCTCCTTTAAAACTTTTATGAATGTATCTATTTCTTGTTTAGTATTATCTTTTGATAGACTAACTCTTAAAGAACTCTTACTTATATCCATATTATTAGTTAAAGCATAAAGTGTCTTTGAATAATCTTCTTTTGATGAGCAAGCTGTTTTACTTGATATATATATATCAAAAAGTTCAAAGGTATGTAAAACTGTCTCTGGTTTCTTACCTATTATACTAAAGTTTAGAATATAAGGTGAGGAATCTATTGGTGAATTGATAACTACATCTAAGTTAGCTAGTTGGTCTCTTAGATATTTATTAAGTTCTTTTACTTTTATGGTATTTTCATTTTCCTCTTCTAAAATTAAACGAAGGGCTTTAGCAAGTGAGGCAATTAGAGGAACAGATGGTGTGCCAGCCCTATATATGGTTTGACTATCTCCTCCAGATATCAATGGTAAAAGATTAATATTTTCTTTTTTGATTAGGCAAGCAATACCTTTTATACCAAAAAACTTATGAGCACTAAAACTAAATAAGTCTACATTATCTAGGTTTACAGGTATTTTACCAACACTTTGAGTGCCATCCACATGAAAAATTGTCTTAGGATATTTTTTTATAAGTTTACCAATTTCCTCTATATCTTGAATAATTCCTGTTTCACTATTAACGTGATGAATAGTAACAAGGGCGGGTTCTTCTTGTAAAAGAGTATCAAGATTATCTAAGTCTATATGTCCAAATTTATCAAGTTTTACATATTTGACACTTATATCTTCTCCTAATTGTTGTAAAGTCTCACTAATTGAAGCATGTTCTAACCTTGTAGTAATTACTAGTTTATTACGATGTTTATAGTAATCAATTACTCCTTTTATAGCCATATTATTAGATTCACTAGAGCTAGATGTAAAAATAACCTCATCACTCTTTACACCCATAAGACTTGCTACTTGACTTTCTGCCTCTTTCATTAGTTTTTTACTTTTTAGTCCTAGTTTATGTAAAGAATTAGGATTAGCAAAAAACTCTTCACTAACTTTATAAAATGTATCAAGTACTTCTTTTCTAGTTTTAGTAGTTGCACTGTTATCAAAATAAATCATAGACTACCTCCTTACAGCAAGCTTATTATAACAAATTTAGAACAAAAGAAAAAGAGGAACTATTCCTCAATTAATTTATTAGCTAGTAAAAATTCTTTTGCTACCTCTTCTGGATTCTTACCTACTTCATCTACTTGATAATTCATCTCTTGCATTGTTTCATCAGTTAAATAAGGTCCAAGTTTAGACATTAAGCTTTCTACTTGTGGATACTTTTCTAAAGTTTTCTCTTTTAATAGTGGAACAGCATAGTATGGTGGAAAGAAATTCTTATCATCTTCTAATACTGTTAAATTAAATTTTCTTAGTAAACCATCGGTTGTAAAAGCATCTATTACTTGACTATTATTATTTAAAAGAGCAGTATATCTAGGACTACCATCCATAGCAATAGTATTTTTAAATTCTAGATTATAAGCTTTTAATAGTCCAGGTAATCCATCATTTCTATTAACAAATTCTAGAGTTGGAGAAATTGTTAAATCTTTAGATACCATTGCTAAATCACTAATGGTTTTTAAATTATACTTGCTAGCTAAATCTTTAGTAACTGCTAATGAGTAAGTATTATTAAAACTCATTGGTGAAAGTACTGCTATTTGATATTTACTTGCAAACTCTTCTTTAACCGTTTGATAAACTTTATCAACATTAGAAATTGGTTCATATTTTAGGATATCGGTATAGTCAGTTCCTAGATAATCTATATAAAAATCAATATCATCTCTTTGTAAGGCTTGGAAAACTACCTGAGCTCCACCTAAGTTACATTGTTTATTAATCTTTATATTAGTATTGTTAGCAAGATAAATACTTGATAGTTCACAAAGAATATTTTGTTCTGTAAAGTCTTTACTAGCTACTGTTAGAGTATCAGCAGATTCTTTATGGAAATCTATTTTACTAATTAGGAAGATAGCAAATAAAATAATAAATACTATTAATATTACTTTGTCTTTCTTTCTATTCTTTAATACTTTTTCTTTGTTTTTACCTTTTAGTTGTAAAGCTACTGGGGTTACTAGTCTTTCAACTATAGAGAATAAATAATCTACAAAAAGTGCTAAAAGACAAGCTGGTATAGCTCCTGCTAAGATTTGATTATTATTAACTGTTCTAATACCAGAGAAGATTAAATATCCTAGTCCACCTCCACCAATAAAAGCAGCCATGGTCATTAGTCCTACAGCAGAAACGGCAGATATTCTAACTCCAGCCATAATGATAGGTAATGCTTGTGGTATTTGAATTTTAAATAGTATTTGTGAGTTTGTTAAGCCTATTCCTTTAGCTGACTCTATCATCGTATCAGAAATACCAGATATTCCTGTCGCTGTATTCTTAATTATAGGTAAAAGTGAATATAGAACAACTACAACAATGGCTGGTACTGTTCCTATTCCAAGAAATGGTATCATAAAACCAAGTAGAGCCATACTAGGTATTGCCTGGAAAACACTAGCTAGTCCTAGTATAGGTTTATTTAATTTCTTTATATAACTTATTAAGATACCAATCGGTATACCGATAACTATAGCTAGAAGAACTGCAAAGAAAGTTAATTCAATATGCTCAAGGAATAAAGACCAAATTTGGGCTCTATTTTCAAAAAAATATGTTACCATTATTCATCCTCCTCAAGAAATTGTTGAGATAAGACTGTTACTAAACTACTTCTTGTAATTAAGCCAGCTAATGTTCCATCCATATTAACAACAGGAATATTAGCTAGTCTATTTTCTTTAACTACTTTTGCTAGTTCTATAATAGTATTTTCTTTTCGAACCGTTACTACATCACTTATCATAAAGTCTTTGGCTTTCTTCTTAGTAGTTTTAGCATCTTTTAAACTTTCTGCATATAAGCATCCTAAGAATACTCCTTTATCATCAACAATCATTAAACTATCAATTTTCATCATTCTCATTTTATTTAGGCAATAAAATATCGAATACTCAGGTGAACCTGTTATCGGATGTTCTATCATTAAATCTGCTACTTTGATTAGGGATGGTTGACTCCAAATTCTTTTCTTTCCAACAAAGTTCTCCACAAATTGATTAGCTGGATGCTTTAAAATATTTTCAGGTGTATCATACTGAACCAATTTTCCCTGTTCCATAATTGCTATTTTATCAGCTAGTTTAATGGCCTCATCCATATCATGTGTAACAAATACTATAGTCTTATGTAATTTACTTTGAATTTTTAACAGTTCTTCTTGTAAACTCGTTCTTGATATCGGGTCAAGAGCAGAAAATGGTTCATCCATTAAAATGATTTTTGGATCAGTCATAAAAGCTCTTGCTATACCAATTCTTTGTTGTTGACCACCTGATAATTCACTAGGATACCTCTCAAGCATCTCTTCTTTTAAACCAACCATTTTTAATACTTCTTTTATTTTTTTATTAATTTTCTCAGTGGGATACTTTTCAGTTTTAGCAATTATTTCAATATTTTCTTTGATAGTCATATGGGGAAATAGTCCTGTTTGTTGAATAACATATCCCATATTTCTTCTTAAATCTATATCATTTAAATCTTTAATATTTTTACCATCTATATATATTTCTCCACTAGTAGGTGTGATTAATTTATTAAGCATTTTTAAAGTAGTAGTTTTTCCACAACCGGATTCACCAATAAGTGTTATTAATTTACCATCTTCTATAGTTAAAGAAATATCATCTAGAATAGTATTATTTTTATATTTCTTACTTACTTCTCTTAACTCTATCATATTTCTATCCTTTCTATAATAATTATACACACTAAAGAAAAAAATGTATTAGAAAATACACTTTAATTAACTTATATAGACAAATTTTGTCATATTTTAGTTCTTATAATCAGTACATAACTCTTTTAAAGGACATGTTGAACAGTCAGGTTTTACTGCTTTACAATAATATCTTCCAAATAATACTAGCTGTAAATGTCTCTTAGCCCACTCATCTTTTGGAAAAAACTTTTGCAATTTTTCTTCTACTTCTAGTACTGTAGCTTTCTTACTTGCTATTTTTAGTCTTTTACTTATTCTTTCTACATGAGTATCTACGGCAATAGCTGGATAGTTATAATATTCACTAAGGAATACATTGATTGTTTTTCTCCCTACTCCTTTTAGTTTCTCTAGTTTTTCTCTATCTGTTGGAACAACTCCTTGATATTTGGTAGTTAGATTATAAGCGATATCTTTAACATAGATAGCTTTCTTTCGAAAAGAACCAATTGGTTTTAATATCTCTTCTAGTGAATCTAATGGGGCTTCACTTAACTTTTCTAAGGTAGGATATTTACTAAAGAGGATTGGTGTTACCATATTAACTCTCTTATCGGTAGTTTGTGCACTTAAGACTATAGCAATTAACAGTTCATAATCATTATGATAGATGAGTTCACATTTAGGATTAGGGAAAAGCTCATCTAAGTATTTAGAAATTATTTCTCTTTTCTCATTCTTCGTCATCTTCATCAAACCAGTCATAATCAAAAACTTCAAGAGGTTCTTTCTCTTCTTGTTTCTTTAAATTTAAGAAGTGTTCTACATCTTCTTTTTTCTTGATTCCTTTTCTATCCCACTCATAAAGTATCTTATCAATGTAACGAATACTAGATACTCCATTAAGAGTCGCTTCTTTAACCGCTTCTAAAATAACATCTTTATCAAAAGTATCAAGCCACGCTTTAATAAATTCTAGTTCATTAGGACTAAGCGTTCTTCCAAATTCCCTTTCTATTTCCTCAAATAGAGTTTTAGGTACTTCTTTATTTTCTTTTTCTACAGTATTATCGATAAATAGTGACAAGTATTTCTTATAAAATGGAGTTAAATCTAACATTTCTTCTAAGACACCACTGTCATTTTTTGTAGTTTCTAGAGTTATCATTTTCTTATCAGTAAGATTAGATATCAACTGCATCACTTTCATTTTATCAAAGCCTGTATCTTCTTCCATTTCTATGGGATTAAAAACAAATCTTTCACCTTTATCTTTTAAATACATTAGAAATAAAAACTCTTCTAGACTTAGTGCTAATGATTCGATATTTTGTAATAGAAATAAGGGAATAGTAACTGCTTTTTGGGATAAAAATTTTTGTAACTTATCTTGACTCATTGTACTCCTCCTCTAAATAGTATTTACACATCTTTAAAATTTGTTCCTTATCATTTTCTATTTTCTTTGTTAATACTGCTTTTATTAAATAATCATAAAGTGGTTTTAGAAAACAGCCTGCTTCTTTTTCTAAGTAGTTAAGTATTTCCTCAGTTGTTACATCTAAATCACTTTGCTTATGAATAGGTAACGCTAGGTAGGCTTCATTTATTTCTTTATTAGAATAGCCCATCAACTCTCCTGCTACTACAGAAGGGTATAGTCCACATTCATAGAGTGTTGAAGGGTTTAGTGGTGATGAGTTTAATACTTTTCTAATATTTTCCATCAAGTCTTTTTCGTTATTACTAAATGGATAAATATCATCAACATCAAGCTGGGTCCATATTCCAATCAACTGACTACAAGACTTAACTTTAGAAAGATTATTTAATTTTAAGATGCTATCTAGTTCTAATTCCTTCAAAAGATTTATTCCCTTAATAGCATTAGAACTACTGAATATCTTATCTAGTTCTTGTTTTTTTCTCTCCATTGATAAGGTATCAAGAAGATATTTGTTCTCTATTATAGCATTTTTTTCTAAAGAACCAATAGTAAAATCTAGGGTTGTTGCAAACCTTACTGCTCTTAATATTCTTAGTACGTCATCATTAAAAACAGTATTAGCATCTTTTATTGTATGTATTTCTTTTCTTTCTAAATCTCCTCTTCCATTTAATGGATCAATTATATTTTTATCTTTATCCATACATATGGCATTAATAGTAAAGTCCCGTCTTAAAAGGTCTTCATTAAGATTCTTTATATAAATTATTTCTTCTGGATGACGATTATCTTTATAGGTTTGTTCTTTTCTGAAGGTTGTTATTTCAAAACGGGTATTATTATACATAACGGTTACTGAACCATACTCATTAGTAGGTAGGCATGAATCATTAAATATTTCCATTAGTTCTTTAGGGGTGGCTGAAGTGGTAACATCAACATCACTAGACTTTATGTCAAGTAAATAATCTCTTACAAAACCTCCTACTAAGTAAGCTTCATAGCCATTATCAGTTATTTTATTTAGTAATTTTATTGCAGTATCTAACAAATCAATACACTTCCTTGTCTATAAATAGTCTTACTTTACATACTAATTATAGCATATTTTTTTCTATTTTACATTAAGTTGACAAAGAAAAAAAGGACTTAACCATTTTTAATATTACTATTTTTAACAGCTATACCTATTTCATTTCAATTTTCTTTTCTTCTTTATATTCATAATTTAATTTATTACTCTTTGTTATAACAGGTTCACCAAGTTCTTTTTCAAGATTGTCTCTTGCTTGTTTAGCTATATTTCCACCTTTATGTGCTACTCTAATATTTTCTGTTAATCCTTGTGGCTTTTGTTTAGATGCTATTCTTTTAGTTGCTTCTTCTGATAAGTCAGTTAATATTAGTTGTTAATTTTTAATTTATTATAATCAACAATTTTAAAATTAATTAAGCTAGAAAA
>CAVLCG010000027.1:0-14697 GCA_963661445.1 bacterium
AGCAATTTCTATAAAATTACTCTTCATTTTTGCGTACTATAGTCTGAATAGTTACAACTAATTAACCTTTCTAAAAAGACTATTTACTTAAAGACACCTGATATAACAAACATAAACACCAATTCTTATTTTGCTAATGCCCCTGTTACTATTATCATTGATGAAATTGATTCTAAGAAAGCCTAAAAGAGCATCACTGCTCTTTTATTTTGCTCTTTTCTAATTTTAATAGTTCTTTTTTATTATTAAGTCCTCCACCATAACCAGTTAAATTACCATTCTTACCAATTACTCTATGGCAAAGTATTATTAAGCAAATAGGATTAGCACCTACTCCTTGACTAGACATCTTAGAAATATTATTATTCTTAATATCAGTAATTCGTTTTCTAAATGGTGATAAATTATCAAGTTTATATAATGGAGTAAAGCTAGGACTATTCCCATTAAAATACTCATCTAGCTAGAAACAAGTATCTTTAAAGATAAGTAATTCTTTATCAATTAAATATCTTTATCTTTTTTTCTCATCTCTTGATTCTTCAAACCAAAGTCCTGTTAAATACTTTCCATCACTAGCCATAAACATATCACTAAAGTTAATTGGTGTTATATATTTATACTTATACATTAAAATTACCCTTTCTAGTCAAAGTATATTCTTTTTGATATGTTTTTTTTAATTGTTCTTTATTAGGACATATCCCTATAGTACTTAAAGCATCATCAGTTAAAGAAGCTATTAAAGTAGGAATTGGTAATGAATACACATGTCTTAACCATGCTATTTTTACATCTATATTTTCTTTAAGCTTAATGACCATTTTATCTTGATTAGTTGTAATATCATATAAAGAAAAATCATTTTCTTTTATAGTTGTTAGATATGGAACATTCATCATCTCTAAACTATCTTTAATAGACTTTCTATATTCTAAGTACTCATCAAACAACAACATATCTTTATTAGAATATTGTTTCTGATAAAGTAATGAAATAGCAATAACATCAATTTTAGAAATTTGTTTTTTCATAACAATTCATCCTTTCTTTTAGAAAAAATTATACCAAAAAAGTTTCCATTTGGAAACTTTAATTTCTAAGACCAATTCTATTAAATGGAAAAATAGTTAAAGATGTCTTTCCTTCTATCTGACTCTTCTTAACAAAGCCAAACATTCTTCCATCATAAGATCCCCTTCTATTATCTCCTAGTACTAAATAAGAGTCATTAGGAATCTTACCACTTTCATAATCTGCTGTATCAAGATCTTTTATATTTTCTTTTACTTTCTTCCCATTAACATACAAAGTGTTATCACGGTATTCTATTGTCTCTCCAGGTAGTCCTATCACTCTTTTAATAACTTTTTCATCTTCAAGATCTACTACTACAATATCAAATCTTTTAGGATTTTTAGTATAGTAAGCCGTTCTATTTAGAATCATAATATCTTTAGGATGAAGAGTTGGTACCATACTAGTTCCATTAACTCTTATTGGTGATACAATAAAACTCTTTACTAAAATAACTACAATTAATATTATTATATAAGGTATTAATTCTTTCATTTTTTCCATATTTTCACCTAAGCAAAAAAAGTAGAGTAAATCTACTCTTCTGTTACTTTCTTTTGTTTTTGTCCACGTTCTTTAATTTTGTATTGACCAACCATTCCTTTTAAGAATGTTAGTTTAGCTCTACGAACGCGACCACGACGTACTACTGTAATCTTATCAATCTTTGGAGAATGAATTGGGAAAATTCTTTCTACCCCTACTCCAGATGACATCTTACGAACAGTAAATGTTTCAGAAATACTACCACCACGTCTTGCAACAACAACACCTTCAAATGCCTGAATACGTTCTCTTTTACCTTCTTTGATTTTTACATCAACACGAACAGTATCTCCAACTCTAAATTCAGGAATTTCAGGATTAATTTGTTTTTCATTGATCTTGTCAATAATATTCATCGTCTATTCCTCCTAACTATAACCAGTGTTCGTATATAATATGTAAAGCGGAACACTTTCTTTTGACGGTATTTATTATAGCAAATGTTTTTAGAATGTGCAAGGAAAATAGATTAACTTTTTTGCTTTTTTAACATATCATATTTTAATATCTAACTATATCTTTCTTTTTAATTACTTCTAATAGGTTCATAAACTGATCCTGCAAACCAAACTTCTCCACTATTTTTGTCTCTTATTAAGAATAAATATGGCTTATCAAAAGTGATATTAACTTCTTCTATTGGAACATCAAATAAATGTTCATAACCACAACTAGCTGCTCCCATTCCACCAGTAGATGTTACGGCAGCTGCCTTTATCCCTTCATTAGAAAACTCTATATTAGCTTTATGTTCTGCTGAATCTATATAGTTTTTACTAGTAACCATATTAGATAAATCTGCTTTATTTTGATCGAATACTGAAGTAATTCCAATTTTCTTTAAATCATCTTTTAGTTTTAGTTGATAATCAAATTTAAATAAAGGTATATTGCCAGTAATCTTAATTACTTTACCATCAGTAAAGTTTTCACTTTTTATCTCTTTTAAATTTTTAATAACACCACTTATATCAGAACTATCTAAATCTTTTATATAACTATCTAACTCTTCTTGTAAAGGCATAATACCTACATACTGTAGGGTAGTACCATTATAAGTTTTTAAATCTTTAGCAAAAGCTTTTACTTTATCATCAGTATATAACATAAAATCAGTTGAAGTATCTACTCTATGATAGTTTTCTTTTAACTCACCAATAAACTTATCTACATATTTATTAACATCTAAATCGTCACTACTAGCATATCCACTAGTTCTAATACCACATCCATCGTTATCAATAAATTCTTGATATTCACTTGTTATAATCTTACGAATATTATCTTCTCCCAAGTCTTTAATAATATCATAATTATTAATAGATGCCCCTATCTTAACTGACTTAGCCATCATACTATTATTATTAAACTCAAGACTTGGATAATTATCTTCTTCAATTAAATCTATATAGTCACTATATTTTTCATGATTATAAGTAACACGATACATTTCTTTATAGCTTTCACAAGTAGCTTGCAACCATTTATTCCATTCCATATCAATAGCAAGAGCATTTACTAAGTAGAAATTGTGATATGACACTCTATTATCAAACATATTATTAATTAAACCAAAAGTCTTATCGCTTACCCATTTATTTAAGTTATCAGGTGTTTTAAAAGAATCATAAATAACAGAAGCATCATAATCTTTACTTAGTTTATCTGTATAACTTTTCTTTACCTGATCTTTGAATTCATCTTTAATAAACATAGCATTAGTAAAAGACATATTTTCACTATTTATATACTTTTTAGACTTATAGTCTCCAATAACAGCATCTATTTCTTTTTTACTACTACCACTTGCCCCACTACTTAACATAGCTAAAGCATATTTTATAGATAATGGACTATATAACATATTCTTTTTATCATTTTCAAGTTTTAGAAATGACAAGTCAAACTCTTCTAGACCATTAGATGACATCTTATAAGCAGAATAATACTCTTTATTATCACTTTTTACAGTAGTATTTTTTTTCTTATTTTTATTAAGATAATTATAGCCAAAAGCACAACCTACAATAATTAGTATTAATATTATGACCAAAACAATTTTTCTTTTCTTTTTCATATAATAATCTCCTATCTTTAACTAAAAGATACACTAAAAGCATTTAAATAGCAATAAATTTTTATGGTTTAAGTGCTGTTATAGGTAAAATATAAATACCCGTTTTAGGATCTTTTACAACTGCCTGATAGTTCCCAACAATTATACACATAAATTTAGGTTTTTTTAACATATTATCTTGAAAGGTAAGTAGATTTTTAGTAGCTTCTTCTACCTGATTACTACCTAATTTTATTTCAACTGCTGCATAATCGCCATCAGAAAATTCTAATATAGAGTCAACCTCTAATCCAGTAATATTATCCCTAAAATGATATAAATTTCCACCAAGACTTTCAATATATATTCTTAAATCTCTTTCCACTAAGGATTCAAATAGAAAACCAAATGTTTTTAAATCACTTAGTAACTTATCTACAGTAAGATTTAAACTAGCACAAGCAAGAGATGGATCAACAAAGTGTCTTTTAGGAGACTTTCCAATTCTCTTAGGAGAACGATAATTAGAGCTATATGAATCTTGATTACAGGTTATATGTAATCTATCTAATACATCTAAATAATCAGCTATTGTTGTTCTACTTTCTATAATATTAGTATTAACATTTTCCATATCACTGATATCTTTAATAAGAGTTTGATTACTTACAATAGTTGACTCATTACGTGCTAAAGATTTTAAAAGCATTAGCATCTTATTTCTATCTCGTTTTTTGTCATCATTCATGTCTTTATCTAAGATAGATTCTATATAACTTTTAGGAATTAAACCAGCATTTTCAAAAGACACTTCTATATTTCTAGGCCAACCGCCCCTTATTATTAGATTTGCTAGTCTTCTAATATCAGTTTCTTCTACCCTCTTATTTTCTTGAGTGCCGTTATACATATCAGTTAGTGAAGCAGAACCAGACGAATCATTTGATTCATAAAGACTCATTGGATACATTTTAATTTTTCCTATTCTTCCTGCACCTGAGTGAAAAACTTTTTTCTTCTTCTCATCATTTAATTCAGTTGAACAAGTTAAAATATACTTGCCACTCTTAGAATCATCATCACATTTTCTTCTAACTGCATCCCACACCTCAGGAACAAGATGCCACTCATCAATTAATTCCGGTTGTTCTTCTTTTAAGATTAAATTAAGATCGTAAAGTGCTAAACCTCTAGTATTTTCATCATCTAACATAACAATACTTTTAGCATGAGACGAAGATGTCCATGTTTTACCGCACCATTTTACTCCTTCAATACTAATAGCACCAAAAACATTTAAATACCTTTCTACCGTTTTATCAATCAATCTAGGTTTATATTTTTCTTTACTAAAAGCCATTCTATCACCTCAATCTCTTTAAAAATATCATTATTTTTGTACATTTTCAATTCTAATGTGCAATTTTTAAGTACTTTGGTGTGCAATTTTTAAGAATTTTAGTGTGCATTTTTTAAAAAAAGAAAGACTATTCATCTTTCTTACTAACCATTCTAACTAAAGCTTTATTCTTAAAGCTTAAACATTTAATAACTTTATTCATTGTCTCTATATTCATATCTCTAATAAGATCGATATAGTGATCACAAAAGTCATGATATAAATTAAGATCAGTTACAATACTATTAACCATCACTTCTTTATAATCTGTCTTCATCACTTCGGAAGATATCCACACCTTTTTAATTCTTTCTAAATCTTTAACATCTACTACTAAATTATTTAACTTTTCATTTAATAAAGCTAGATAACCATCTTCATCTAAAACATCAGCTTCTACTATAAATGTTAAAATATCTCCTGCTTTATCAAAACAGTAACCATCCATCATAGCTAAATTATTATTTCTAACTTTTTCTTGAAAGATAGAAGTATTTCCAAAGTTAATAGATAAAAGCATATTTAAGTATAAGTCTAGTATCATATCATCTTTAATAGGAAAACTATCACGCCTCATTTTATAACCAATACATAGTTTTTCTCTTTTAACATCTTTTATGATAGTTTCCTCTTCTTTTACTACTTCTATTTTTTCATGAATCACTTTTTTCTTTACTTTACTATTACCACTAGTAAAACCTAGTTTATTAAACTTACTATTAACAAGAGGAATAACTTCATCTACATTAAATACTCCTCCTATTACTAAAAACATATTCTCTGGTCTATAAAAAGTATTATAGCAGTCATATAATAATTCCTTAGTAATATTTTTAATATCTGTATCTTTTCCTGCTACTGGATATTTCAATGGATATTCATGATACAAGTTATTAGCTAAAGTACAGAAAGTTTGATAATCAGGATCATCTTCTCGCATATGTATCTCCTCTGTAATAATACCTTGTTCTTTTAAAACATTCTCATCAGTAAAATAAGGTGTTAAGACAAAATTTAACAACTCTTCTAAGTTTTCTTTAAACTTCTTATTACCAGATACGACATAACAAGTTGTATCATAATTAGTAAAAGCATTTACATAACTTCCCGTTGAAGCATAAAACTCAAAAGGAGCAGGATCTTCTTTCATCTCAAAGCATTTATGTTCTAGGAAGTGAGCTATTCCATGCGGAAAATCAACCATTTTCTTTTTACCAACTGGTTCAAAACTATTAGTTAAAGCTCCATAATAAGTACCAAAGTTAATAAAATAGTTTTTCTTCTTTGAATTATCATCTGGTAGTAAAATAACATCTAACCCATTAGCAAGCCTTTCTCTATAGTAGTAAGTATCAGTTCCTTTTATCTCAATTTTCTTCATTATTTACCCCCTTTAAACAAAATACAGTATGAAGAGAAACTTTATTAGCTACAGCTAATATCTCATCTTTAGTTACCATTAGCATCTTTTCTCTCTTAGTCTTAAAGTCATCTACTCCCAATACTTCCATCATATAGTAGCAATCAATTATCTCAAGTGGACTTTCTAACATATCATCTAAAGCAGTAGTAAAATACTCTTTCGCTTTTACTATATCATTATCCGTAAAGTCACCTTTCTTTAATTTTTTAATTTGTTTTTTAATAAGGTCTAAAGCCTTATCTTCTTTAGTAGGTGTTACACCTGATCTAATTAGTATTAAATCATCACACTTATTAGGACTACTTCCTATATAGTAAGCAAGAGATGATTTTTCTCTAACTTCTTGAAATAGTAATGAATTTTCTCCCCCACCAAGTATTATGTTATATAGTGTTAATGGATAATTTCTCTCATATAAAGTTAAATCTTTTAAAGATAAAGCTATAGCTAACTGACTTTGTTTTGCATCTACTAACTCTTCTACATACTTAGTTTTCTTTCTTTCACATACATTTAAATGTAAATCATCATTTTTCTTTTTAAAAGTATTAATATTAAATGTATCTTCTACCATTTCTTTAACACTATCTACATCTATATCCCCTAATACAAATATATCTATCAAGTCATGATTAATCATATATAAGTAATAATCATATAAATTTTCTTTAGTAATCTTTTCTAGATCTTCTAAATATCCCATCGTTCTAATAGAAACACTACTATCTTTATCTATTTCATCTAGTAGTCTAACAGTAGCATATCTTGCCTTATCATCCTCTAAACTTTCAATATTAGACTTCATCCTTGAGTATACAACTTTAAAATCATTTTCCGTAAAAGCATTATCCATAACATTAGGTTTTAATAAAATAGACGAGAAGAAAGAAAGACACTCTTTAAAGTTTCCCTCTTCTGTATATTTATCATTTAATACTTTTAAGGTATATACTGTATCATAATAATTACCCAATCTTCTTGAATTATAATTAACAGTAGCAGCATACAAATCCTGGGTTTTTAAAGTCATCTCTCTTTTAGTAGGATAATCTTTACAAGATAAAAATAGCATACTATTTAAAAAGTTTCTTTTAGTAATTATATCTTTATCTGCTCTTTCCCTAAAGTAAATCTTTACAGTTATAGTTTTATAGTTATTAGTCTTAATAAAGTGTAGGTTATAAGAACCTAAATCTTTTTTTGTATATTGCATATTATCACCCTTTTCTAGTATCTACTTTAATACTATTTTTTATTCAATAACTGTATCAAGTGCTACTGTAATCATTTGATCTAGTGCTTGTTCTCTATCATGACTAGATAGTTCTATTTTTTCATACATAGAATCAACTACTGTTAGGATACAAGCGGCTTTTTTATTTAAATGTTTACTTATACAGTATAAGATAGCTCCTTCCATTTCAGATACTAGAGTATCAATTCTACTATCGTAATTTCTCATATAACGCTCTTTATCAACATAAACATCAAAGATATCACTAGTCATAATAGTACCTTTTTCTACACTAGCACCAGAGTCAACTGCATGTTTATAAAGTGAATCTACTATTTCTTTATCTCCAGAAAATATTTTATTATCATCATCAAAGAATAGTTTTGGATAACTTGATAAGGTATAAGCATCCTCTCCTATTACTAAATCACGTACTTTAACACTTTCTTTATTACTACCACAAGTACCTATTCTAATAATTTTATCTACATCATAAAAATGATATAACTCATAAGCATAAATACCGATAGATGGTCCACCCATACCTGATGCAAAAACTGTAACATCTACTCCTTTATATTTACCAGTAAAGCCAAGCATACCTCTAGTTTGATTAATACATCTTGCATCTTCTAAGAATTTACTTGCTATATATTTAGCTCTTAACGGATCACCTGGCATCAATACTCTTTTTGCAATATCATCTTTACTACTTTCTATATGTGCTGTCATAATTAAAACCTTCTTTCCATTTTAATTTTAACACGATAAATACTTTTTTAAAAGGAAAAAGCAACCTCTTTACACAAGGTTACTTTAATTCATCTATGCAATAACAACAGTTCCCTTACCACCTAGCTTATCTTCTAACCATGCCTTAGTAGTCTCATCTTTAGTTATTATGTTTATAGTAGAAGGAGCATTAGAAAACATACTAGTATATTTAGTTACTTTATCAAATGTGGCATTTCTAAAATCTAAATTTGTTAAACTGTAACATGAAAACATATAAGACATATTAGTTACGTTTGATGTATCAAATTTGCTTACATCTAGGCTTTTTAAACTGCTACATCCAGAAAACATAGAACTCATATTTGTTACGTTTGACGTATTAAATTTACTTAAATCTAGGCTTTTTAAACTGCTACATCCAGAAAACATATAACTCATATCGGTTACTTTTGATGTATCAAATTTACTTAAATCTAGACTTGTTAAACTGCTACAGTCATCAAACATCCTACTCATATTTGTTACTTTTGATGTATCAAAGTTACTTAAATCTAGACTTGTTAAACTTTTACATAATTCAAACATATAACTCATATTTGTTACTTTTGAGGTATCAAAGCTACTTAAATTTAAACTTGTTAAACTCAGACACCAAGAAAACATACTATTCATCCTTGTTACTTTTGAGGTATTAAAATTATTTAAATTTAAGCTTGTTAAACTCCTACATGATCCAAACATATTATTCATATTTGTTACCTTTGATGTATCAAACTTACTTACATCTAGACTTGTTAATATACTACAACCAGAAAACATATGATCCATATTTGTTACTTGTGAGGTATCAAAATTACCTACATTTAGAGTTGCTATGCCACAGTTAGAAAACATATAACCCATATCGATTACTTTTGATGTATTAAAATTATTTAAATCTAAACTGATTGAATGGCCGAAATAATAAAACATATGATTCATATTCGTTACTTTTGATGTATTAAAATTTTTTAAATTTAAGCTTGTTAAACTTCTACATGAAGAAAACATACCACTCATATCTGTTGTCTGTGACGTATCAAAATTGCTTACATCTAGATTTGTTAAGTTGCTACATCCATAAAACATATAACTCATACCGGTTACGTTTGATGTATCAAAATTACTTAAATCTAAGTTAGTTAGACTACTACAATTGGAAATCATAGAACTCATACTTGTTACTTGTGATGTATCGAGTAAATTTAGATTTTCTATCTCAGTTAGCTTGGAAAAATAATAAAACAAAAAACTACTATCATAATTAGCTATTACCCCACCATTACCTTGTATATATAATGTATTAGTTGTTGTATCATCAGTATTTGGTACTAGTCTTGCCATTACAGTTTTGTTTTTAGCAGATGATATATCCCATGATTCACTTTCTCCGTCTATTTTGTTAATTGAGTCTTGAAATACTATCTTTGTTACTGTACTTTGTTTCTTATTCCAAAGAGTACCATTATAGTCATTGGTAGCCATCATTCTCGTATTTTGACTACCTACTATATTTAATTTAGCTTTAAATACTTTATTTTCTTCTGATTGTGGTATATCACTTGCAAACCATAGTCTCATTTTATAATTGATTGTTTGATTCTTTTTGATAATACCTTTATCTATAGCTTGATCTCCTTCTAAAGCTTTAGCAGGTAAAACACTACTATCTTTTTCTAGATTATAATGAACATAACTTTGTCCTACTCTTATATCTCCATCATCTAAGGGTTGATCTTCTAAATAGATAGTATATGCTGAATCTATTACGCCATTGTT
Organism: bacterium; assembly: GCA_963661445.1. Taxonomy (GTDB): domain Bacteria; phylum Bacillota_I; class Bacilli_A; order RF39; family UBA660; genus Onthousia. The sequence continues at coordinate 10,289 of CAVLCG010000027.1, forward strand.
TTTTAGAGCAAAGGTAAAATAATTATCTTGTTTAACTCCTTCACTATCATACATAGGAGTTCCATCTTCTACTGTTATAGCATTACCTGATGTTTCATCTAAAATTAATGATAGACTTCCTACTTTTAATACATTAGTTTTAGCTCCAAAGAAACTAGTCTTTAAAAAGGCATAACTCATACCTACTGCTATTAAAACAAGGCAAAGCAATATCACTGATAAAATTATACTTTCTTTCTTCTTATCCATTTTTTCTTCCTCCACCAAAAAAACAGGGTAAGACTATCCTATCCTGTTATTAATCCACGATAAAAGAAAGTAGTTATACTGTCTAAATTGCCCCCCCCATGTTAACTAATTGTAAACTTGACATATTACTTGACATCAACATAGTTAGGCACCTACTTTCTTTATCTTTGATACTTAAATTTTATCATGGCTGGGTATTATTTTCAATATTTTTTTATTCACTTAATCCATGAATTTTCTTTAAGTCTTCATCACTAACTTTATCTAAAGTCCATTTATTATCCTTCTTAGTAAGTGTAAACACAATTATATATTTAGTTTTACTAGTAGTGGCTTTTAACTGTTTTATTTTATACTCTTCTATTTTCTCTTTTCTACTCTTATCTTTCTCTTCCTTAAAGTCATCTGGATATTTTTTAATATCTTCATCTACTTTTTCTAAAGTATTATAGTAATCAAATACTTCTATTTCCACCTCTACTGAAGCTTTATCTCCATCTATATTTTCATCTTTTATACTATAAGCTAGATTCTGATATTGTTTCTTTAAAAGATTTTTATATTCCATCTTATAACTATCACTAGCATCAAGTTTTTCAATAGAACCATCTAACTCCTTAATAATAGATGTATCCATTGTCTGATATTTACCTAAAAACTCTTCTACTTTCCTACTAGGGGTATTCATAACATCAGTACAGCCAGTTAATAAAAAAATACTAAGTAATATTATTAATTTTTTCATCTATAGTCCTCCTATAGATAGATTGTACTAATATTTAGAAATTATACATTTTTATTAATTAAGAAGAAACTTTTTAACTCTTTTATATAATTATTACTACCTTTATAAATATTATCTTTTAAAGTATTAAATTTATCTTCAATACTAGTTAAATTATTATCAAAGTATTCTTCATAAAGATAATTTATCTCTTCTTTATTATCTTTTATTCTCTCTAACTCTCTTAATAAAAACTTTTGATTATCCTTTTCAAATCTAGTTAATTGATCCTTATTATTCTTTATCTTTGTTTTTTTATACCCAATAGGCATTTCTACTAACTCTTCAGTCATTTCAAGTACCTCTTCTTCCTCATCTAGTAATAAACTACTTTTATATAAAGTATTACCTTTATTATCTAACTCTACAGCAAAACACTTTCTACCATCTGATAATAAAACAAGATATGGTATTTGTTTAGTCTCACCATTAAAGTAGCAAATCGCTTTATTTCTAATTTTAGGTAATATTGTTATATCTAGTTGTAACTTATTAGTAAATAAATCTTCTATTAAAGCCTTAGACACTTTAAATAATGGTACTTTCTTGATATGTTCAATCCCATCATCTTCTCTCCACTCATAAAACTCTAACGCATCATCTATTTGTCTTAAGTTTAGTAAAATATCATAAATATATATCATCTTTTCTCTCTCCTTCCATAGATAGAAATAACAAGTAGAATTATTCCTAGTAATAGACTATAAGTCTTATAGTGTGTAAACATAAAGTTTAAATACTCACTAAATGAATAACCAAAAGTAAATAGATTGGTATAACAGATAAAGTAGAAAAAACCTAGTGTCGTAAACATAAATCCTAAAAGATATATTATTATTCTAGTCAAATTATTCACCTAATATACTTTATTCCAATCTATTTTTAGTATACAAATTATTAAGTTTTTTATACAAAGAAAAAAGTCCATAATTAGACTTCTTCCTTACTTTCTTTTAAAGCTTTTATATCTACTTGATTGATAGATGTAAATTTCTTTGATATTTTATCAGCAGTAATAGATACGTTTTCAACATCCTTATTAACTGTTTGAATACTTTTAGATAACTTATCCCAACGTTCCTTATATCTAGCAAACTCTAAGCCTAATTTATTTAACTCTTCATGAATAATAGAGGTGTATTTGTCTTTTTCCATATTCTTAATAATCATTTGAATAACAGTTAGTGTAGATATTAAGGTTGTGGGACTAGTGATAAATACTCTTCTTCTATAAGCATAATCTATTAAGTCTTGATGATAAGCATTAATCTCGGCAAATATTGCTTCTGCTGGTAAAAACATAATAGCTTGATCACTAGTAACACCTTTAATTATATATTTATCTGCTATTGCATCTATATGTTTTTTTACATCTAATTTAAATTGTCTTTCTGCTATCATTCTTTCTTCTTTTGATAACCTTCTATCAACCATCTTTTGGTAATGTTCTAGAGGAAATTTAGAATCAATACCAATCGTTCCTAAAGGTGATGGTGCAAATAAAATACAATCGACAATAGTACCATTTGGTAGTGGATACTGTAAACGATAGATATTATCATTCTTCTCACCAAAGATATTACTCATTAAATGTTTTAAATGAACCTCACCATATATTCCTCTTGTTTTCTTATCAGTTAAAATACTTTGAAGAGAAATTATATCACTTGATAAAACATCTATCTTCTTTTGAGCTTCATCTATCTTACTAAGTCTTTCTATAACATTAGTAAAAGTCTTATTAGTCTTTTCAAAGTTTTGATCAAGTCTTAAATTAACTTGTTCATTAACGGCTAATAATCTTTTTTCTACTTGTTCATTTAAGTGTTCAAAGTCATTATGAAGACTCTTATTCAAATCATCTTTAAAGCTTTGTAACTCCTTCATAGTATTAATCTCTAATGTTTGTAATCTAGTAGTTATTTCTCTTTCATTAATATTTTTCATCAAACTTATAACTAGTAATATTAAGTTTATGATAAGTAAGCCAATAATTATATAATCCATTTTTCTTCACCCTAAATAGATTATATATTACAAACATATTTTTGGTCAATTATTATTTTTTATTTCCAAGTAGCCTTCTTTTATACTATAGGTATTAAATCCTAAAGCATTTAAATAGTTAGAGAGTTTCTTACTTTCTATCCCACTTTCACAGAATAAATAATACTCTTCATTTCTCTTTAGATAGTTATTAGGATAACTTTTTAATGACTGATATGGTATGTTAACAGCAAAAGGAAGGGATCCTCTTACATATAAATAGTTAGCTCTTATATCGATTAGATTAAGCCCATCTAGACTAGAAAGATTTTTAATTGATATTTCATTCATACGTATCACCTAATATATGATATGTAACTTTTTCATTATGAAAAAGGCAATTAGTCTAAAAAAACAAGTTTTAATGAACTTGTTCTCCTTCTATTCTTAGTTTTCCCTTCCAAACTTGACCACCAATATCGGCATCAATATCAGAAGTAACCCATAATTTTAAGTTATAACTTATAGTAGAGTCTTTAGCAAGAGTACCTGTATCTAATACTCTTTCTCCATTATCTCCTAAAGTCAGTAAAGACTTAGCATCTCCTACCACACTATCTTTAGTTAGACTACATTTAACAAATTTATCATCTAGCCTTGTGTCCTCTGCATCAATATCAACATTATCTAAATATATACTATAATTGGCATCAGTTACTCCTGTATTTTTTAAACTAAAAGTAAAACCAGTCAATTTTAAGCCATCATCATCGGTCATTGGATAAGTATCACCAAGAGTTATAGCATTACCCTCAGTTAGAGTTAACTCTAATTTGCCTAAAGTAATCTTATTTTCATTACTACCTTTCTTACTAAACAAAAAGCTAGACGTTGTTAATGCTATTATAACAATAATAAACGCTAATAGAATGACTGCCAAAACTTTATTATTATTTCTTAAGTTCTCCATAAACTAACCACCTTACATTGTAAGTATAACATAGCTTATTAAAAAATAGCAATAATTACTATGGCATTTTTTTCTTTTGTAAGTTTACAACCTCTTTGTCATTAACTCTATAAGAAATAACATTTACATCATAATTGTCAAATACAGAATACCCAATCGTATAAAGTACTTCTTCTTTAACTTTACCACTAGAATCAAATAAAGCATCATTAAAGTTTAGTATCATTACTTGATCATTTATACTCTTGTCAAGTAGTGTTAAGTCTTCTCTTACTATACTCATTAAGTTAGGTTCATAAATATAACCAGTTGTTAATTCTTCTATAATTATATCTACTTTATCTCTTGAATCATTTGTATAAGATGTAACTGGTACATAATAAGAATTATCATTAACTTCTTCTAAATAATATACTACCG
>CAVLCG010000028.1:0-14548 GCA_963661445.1 bacterium
ATTCATCTTTTTCTTTCACTCCTTCTTTTACTTACACTAAAAAAACAAGATAAGATTATCCTATCCTGTTATTACTGCGTGATAAAAAGAGATGATTAAACCATATAAAATGCCCCCCCCATGTTAACTGATTGTAAACTTGACATATTGGTTGACATATACATAGCTAATCACCTCTTCCCTATCTTTAAATTAATTCTATCATGTAGGGGGTGTTTATTCAACTAATTTTTAATTTTTTTATCTATAAAACTGACATTATTAATAACATTTTCATTTCTATCTAATTTATAAGGTGAATAAATATTAGTTAATCTTCCATCATATATAACTTTAAATTTTCTATTCTTAGGATCTACTAAATAATAATCACTAGACCTATCTATATTTAGTATATTACCTTTAATAGTCATTACTTTATTATTGATATTATTTTCTACAAATAGTTTGATAGATGTTTTTTTCTTTATCTTACTTATTAAATAATTAAGTTCATAATCAGTAAGTTCGGTTGATAAAAAAACTCCTTTATAACCATAATAGCTTAGAAAATAGGCAGTATATGAGTTTGTTATATTACAACTACTAGCTGCTATAAAGTCTTTTTCTCTACCATCTATTATTTCATGAATAATACCTTTTTTATCTTTAATATCAAATTGACACTCATCAATAGATTTATAATTATTAATAGCAATATCACTAGAATCAATATAATCTAGACTAATGTCTTTAATTACCGGTTCTTTAAAGTTCATTATTAACTTACCAATTAATCTCTCTGTTAAAGTTCTTCTTAAGACATTAATCTCTCCCATAGGAATAAATATATCATCATCTAGTAAAACATCTATATCATGACAATTAAAGGGAGTATTACCAAGCTTCTTAACTTGATTTATTATTCTTTCTTTAGTAACTACAGCACTTTTGGCTCTTTCTATAACATTACCTTTTTCACTTACTATAATATTATCTTTTATAAAGGTTATTTCCAATGGTTCATTAATCCTTGCTGTTACTCTAATAGCAATATCAACTTTCTTAGTGATATTATCAAACTTAGTTATTAATTTATGATTAGTAGTTAAAGCTACTGTATCTAAACTAGTTAATCCTATCTTATTATCTAATGTAATTTTCTGTTTTGGACAACCTTTAGATATTAATCTATCTTTCATATCATAAAGATAATTAACTATTAATCCTTTACCACTTTCTAAGAATCTAATACCATCTTCTTGGTCTAACTCTTTATCAAGTAAGATAGTTATCTTAGAATCATTTACATCAATCACTTTGCCAATAGGAAGTCCTATATGGTTAGGTGACTTAGTATTTACTAAATCTTTACTATTTAATAAATGTCCTTTAGTATATCCTCTATAGAAAAGACTTTGTAATGTCTCTTTATCTATATCTGTTATCTTTTCACCATTTAATATTTTTCTATAATAGTTAGTTATAAAAGATACATAAGTAGGACTTTTCATTCTACCTTCTATTTTTAAACTATCTAAGTAATGGGGTAGTTTTAAAACATCTTCACTTAGATTTAACTCTTTCATAGAAAGAAGATAACCTTCTTTTAGTAGTTTATCACTTTTATACAGTTTCCAAGGAAATCTACAACATCCTGCACATTCTCCTCTATTACCACTTCTGCCTCCCAATACTTGAGACATCAAGCATCTTCCTGAATAACTAACACAAAGTGCTCCATGAATAAACACTTCTTTCTCAATAGGTGTCTTAATAAGTTTTATCTCATCTAAACTCATCTCTCTTGGTAACACTACTCTCTTAACTCCTAATTTATAAAGAAAATCTATCCCTTGAAGTGATGAATTATGAGCTTGAGTTGAAGCATGTATCTCTAAGTTAGGATACTTTTTAAGACATAAACAAATCATTCCAAAGTCTTGCATTAAAATAGCATCTACTCCATTAGAATATAAAAACTCCACCTGATTAAGAAAATCATCTACTTCATTTTCTTTTACTAGAGTATTCATTGTTACATATATTTTAACTCCATAGACTTTTCCTATCCTTATTGCTTCTTTTAATTCATCATTAGAAAAATTAGCAGCAAAGGCTCTTGCTCCAAATTTCTTTCCTGATAAATAAACAGCATCTGCACCATTATTTATGGCTGCTATTAAACTTTCTTTACTTCCTGCTGGACATAAAAGTTCCATTGTATCACTTCCTATATTAAGAGTTACTTACACTACATTGATTATTCCCAATATTAATTGAAGAAAAACTATCTTTCTTATAATTTTTTGAATTACAAACCAAATTGTACGCATAACTATCACCATTACTTCTTCTTGTAAAGCGTACCTTACCATTGCAAATATAATCAGTATCTTCAAATGATTTAATCAAATCATTAGTCAACAAGTCTTGGTAAGTAATATCTACGCATCCTACCCAATCAGAAACCCCTAAACTTGTAATATCATCTCCTTCTTTTTGCACATAAAGTTTTGCAGCCTCTACTAGTGTTTTTCCATAATATTCAAACTTTTTTTTCTTATTATTATTTTGTAAATTCACAATTGAAGGTGTAACTAGCATCATAATCATCCCCATTATAGCAATGGTGGCCAATAATTCAACTAGGGTGAATCCCTTATTATTTTTCATTTTGTTTCGCCTCTATTCTGATTCTATTTTAGCAAATAATTCTATTTAAGTAAATGTACTAAAAGCTTGACATAAATCAACTTTTAGAAAACAGCAATATATGTGTTTTATTATATTATTAGATAGAACAAAAATCAACAAAACGTTGATTACATTAAACAATCTATAAATTGTTCTATTTCTCTTTCACTAGTTACTAAATTATCTTTATAACTTTCAAATACTATATTCATATTATTCTTAATATTAGAGTTAGGACACATATTTTTTATTTCAATAAATGTTTTACCTAACCAACCAGCATTAGTAGCAAAAGGAATAACTGTTTTACCTGTTAAATCATATTTAGTTAAAAATGATCTAATAGCAGGAGCTGGTCTATACCACCAAACAGGGGTTCCTAAAATTATTTCATCGTAATTATCAAGGTTTATATTTATATCTTTAATTTCTGGTAAAAAATTACTTCTTTCACTATTTTGTTCATCATTAACTACTGTATCATAATCAGTTGAATATGGTTCTACTGTTTCTATTTTTAAAATATCACAGTCTAGTTTTTCTTTAATTTTATCTACAATCATTTTAGTATGACCAGTATACGAAAAGTATACTACTAATTTTTTATTCATAATTATCCTTCTTTCTAACTTAAAAAATTCATAATTAAATCGATTATAATTTCTTTTTCCTTCGGATTCGATTCAGCAATAAGTAGTGTTAAAGCGGTAAGTGTATTATTATCAATCACTTGTTTATCATCTTTATACAAAATATCATAATAATTTAAGAAATAGATAAATAATGTAGCGGCTATTCTTTTATTACCATCTATAAAAACGTGATTTTTAACAATCATATATAAGAAGTTAGAGGCTTTTTCTTCTATACTTTTATAAACATCATTATTATCAAAAGTCTGATAAATATTATTTATTATTGCTTCTAATCCATTATTTCTTTCAATAGCGAAGAGATTACTTTCTTGATTGAATCTTAATTTATTAATTACATCCAAACAATCTTCATATTTTATTTGTTTTTGACTATTATTTCCTTTAGGTTTTAATAATGTTCTATGATCATAATCATCTAAAAGATCAAGTGCCTTTGAATAGTTTCCTATTACTTTTAGAATTTCTTGGGCATCACTACTATTTAGATTTTCATCTATTCTATTAGCAATATCTATAAGTTTAACTGTTTTTTCTAGATACTCTAATCTTTTTTGATTTACTGCATATCCTTGTAGCATATAGTCTTTTAATACTTTACTTGCCCATTTTCTAAATATAATACCATTTTGTGATTTAACACGGTATCCAACACTAATTATTACATCAAGATTGTAATAATCTATTTCCCTAGTTTGAGTTTTACTTGCTAAAGCTCCATGAGCTGTGGTATGTGCAAATTTTGCACATACCTCATTTGCATCCAACTCTTCTTCTTTAAAAATATTATTAATATGTCTTTTTATTACCGTTCTATCCCTATCAAACAAAGTTGCCAATTGTTCTAAAGATAGCCACACAGTCTCATCTTTCATATTAACTTCTAATTTAACATTTTGATTTTCAAATAAAATTATTTCATTTCCCATACAAAACCTCCAACTATTTACATTTTAATTTAATTTTTCATATTCTTCATCAGTTACCGGTTCACACCATTCGTTAGATGTGTTTTCACCAGGTACTTCAATGGCTATATGACTAAAGTATGAATTTTTTTTAGCTCCATGCCAGTGTTTAACATTAGCAGGTATTGTAATTACCATACCAGGAGCTAAACTAACAGCTTCTTTTCCTTCTTCTTGATACCAACCATATCCTGCTGTGCAAACTAGTATCTGTCCACCACCTTTAGTAGCATGATGAATATGCCAATTATTACGACAAGCTGGTTCAAATGTAACATTAGCTAAAAACACAGTTTCTTTAGGATTAGTCAAAGGATTAAGATAACTTTTACCAATAAAGTACTTAGCAAAATCTACATTTTCCTTTCCTAAACCAAAAATATTTTCCTTATCAAATTCTTCTTTTTGATTCATTAACATCATTCCTCTCTAAGATATTTTTTTATCTCAAATACATATTATCACATTTTTATAATAGTTGGGCATACAGGTTTTCGTATGTCTATAGCTTATATATTTTTATTTTGTTTCTTTTATATATCTTTTTAATAGAAAAGTTAGAAAGTATGGAAAAGTATAAAACTTACCATTAAATCCTATATTTTTATTACACAATTTTATACCATATTTAATATCATTATAATTATCATTTTCTATTAAAGTATTTAATGAAATTGTAGAATTGTTATTTGCCTTCACTTCCACTGGCACTAATGAATCTTTATCCCTAATGAAAAAGTCCATTTCTAAAGTTCCCTTTTCATTTTTATAAAAATAAAGATTGTAACCTTGTTTAACTAACATATCTGCTATTACATTTTCATAAATAGCACCCTTATAGGTATTAAAATTCTGATTCTTTCTTAAATCATCTTGAGCCTCTTCATCAAGTGATGCAATTAATAATCCTGTATCACCAAAGTAAATCCTATAATTATTTGGATTATAGTTTCCTTTTAAAGGTAAACACAATTGATCTAGAGAATAACAAATATTTACTATTCCAGCCCTATCTAACCAATCTAACACACCAATATACTCTCTATTTCTTGCCCCTTTTTGAATTTTAGTTATTTGAAATTTTTTATTTTCATTTCCAAGAAACACTGGAATATTTCTATATACCGTCAAAATTTTACTTTGATCTAATCCTAAGGCATATTTAGTAATATCTTCTTCATAATCTAGCAATATCTGTTGTTGCATTTTTAGTACACCACTAAAATTTTTATTTTTAATATAACTACTAACTATAGCTGGCATACCACCCACAACCATATAATCCTTAAAGTTTTCTAACATAACATCATACATTGTATCAGAAAGTGGTTCTACTTTAATCATGTGACTAAGCATATCATCTATTATTTCTTCTTTATATCCTTTAGCCCATAAAAATTCTTCAAAATCCATAGAATGTAAAGTATAATCTTCTTTATTTCCTACGCTATTTGATTCTATTTTTTTATAATTTATTCCCATAAGTGACCCAGAACATATTACATCATATCTTCCATCTTCTCTAAATGATTTAAGAGCTGTTGCTACACTAACACAATCTTGCATCTCATCAAAGAATATCAATGTTTCCCTAGGGATAACTTCAAGTTCTGGACGTCTTAGTGTTATTTCTTTAATTATTTCATCAACGTTAAAAGATTTTTCAAAGATAGATTTAAATTCTGGATTTAAAATAAAATTAATTTCAATAAATACCTTATAATTATTTTCACCAAAATTTCTAATTGCATTAGTTTTCCCAATTTGTCTAGCACCTTTAATAATTAAGGGAAGTCTATCAGGATTGTCTTTCCACTCTAATAAAAAATTATCTATTTTTCTTTTTAAGCGTTCCATATTTTTCACCTCAATGATATAATATCACATTTTTCCAACAGTTTCAACATACAATTATCACATTTTTCCTATACATTTTGACGCATATTTTCACATTTTTCTATGTTTCTTGCAATAAAAGTAGTCTTTACTCATCCATATAAACTTCTTTTCCCATTTTAAATACTGCCCAGGCATTAGGCCAACCCGTATAAAAAGCAAGCTGAGTTACTATTTCTACAAACTCTTCTTGTGTTAAGCCATTATTCTTAGCATTTTTAATATGATAAGCTAAACTACTATCTAAGATTCCTTTTCCCATTAAAGCAGCTATTGTTATCATACTTCTATCTCTTAAAGATAATTTATCTTCTCTTGACCAAACCTCACCAAATAATAAATCGTCATTATATTTAGCAAATTCATCAGCGAAACCACCTAATTGCTCTCTTCCTGCTGTTTGTTTAACCATTATATACACCATCTTTCTAATTCTTCTTTAGCATTTTCAGATTTACTACCAACAATACTTAAGCCATTTTCTATTTTAGCATTAGGACATAGTTTTCTAACATCATCCATAACACTACCTAGGCCTGATCCTTCATGAGTAGTAAATGGCTTAATAGTTTTACCAGTAAAATCAATACCATCTAAAGCTGTAAAGATTGGCATAGGATAATGTCCCCACCAAACAGGTCCGCCAATATAGATTACATCATAATTATCTACATTATCTAACTTACTTTTTATCTCTCTTCTTATATTATTAGTAAGCTCATCCTTTGCTACATCACAACATTCTTGATAGTTATAAGGATAAGCATTAACTTGTTCTACTTTAAATAAGTCTGCTCCTGTTAACTTACTAATTTCTTCTGCTACTATCTCAGTATTACCCTTAGTAATATTTCTAATAGCACCATTTATATAATTTTCCCCTGTATGAGAAAAATAAACTACTAAACTCTTCATCTTTCATTCCTCCTTAATTTTAGCACAAATAAAGTATAAACCAGGATGTTAACTCCCGGTCAATACTTTATTTGATTTTTGCTGACAAAAAAAGACTATTACTAGTCCTAATCATAATTCTAAGCTATTCTTCTTTAGTAAAAATTCTTTTATTCCAATAATTAAAATTCCATCTTCGTTATGCCATAAATTTATATCTTCTCTAACAACAATTATTTTCTTAAAGTTATCACCTACACAATTTAAAGGTCTTGACTCTTGATAATTTTTCTCTGGTGTATCTATATTTAAAGCAGATTGTATATAATACCTATTACTTGCCATATTACAAATAAAGTCTATCTCATAATAAGTTCTTCCATCACTGTTTCTTGCTTCCACAACACCAACATCAACACTATATCCCCTAATTAATAATTCATTATAAATGACATTTTCCATAATATGATTTTCTTCTTGTTGTCTAAAATTCAATCTAACATTTCTAAGTCCTAAATCAGTAAAATAATATTTAAAAGGTGTTGATATATGTTTTCTTCCTTTAACATCATATCTCTCTACTTTCTTAATTAAAAAAGCATTTTCCAAGTGTTCAATATAAGATGTGATGGTGTTAACAGAAATATCTTTATCACCGGTTGAAAGATATGTCTTATAAATATTTAGTGGATTAGTTAATGATCCAATAGAAGATGCTAAAATATTAACAATTGCATCTAAGACATCCTTTCTTTTAATCTCATTTCGCTCAATAATATCTTTCAAATATGTTGTTTCAAATAAATTTAAGAGATATTCTCTTTTTTGTTTTTCATTATTTTGAAGCACAACTGGTGGAAGTCCTCCATACAAAACATACTCTTTCCAAGCTTCATCTTCAGATATTTCTTTTATTTCTACAAATTCTTTAAATGATAATGGATAAATTCTTATTTCCGTACTTCTTCCTCTAAATTCTGTTATTATATCACTTGATAAAAATTTAGAATTTGAACCAGTTACATAAACATCTAAATTATCTTTTTTTAAAAAACTATTTAATACTGCTTCAAAGTCTTTTACTAATTGAATTTCATCCAAAAGAATATAATACATATCTTTATCGGTAATTTTATTCATTACGTAATTAAATAGTTCCATTGGATCTCTATATTTATTATTTTCAATTAAATCTAAATCTAGTTTTATAATATGGTCTTCATGTATACCACTAGAAATTAAATAATTTTTAAAAATTGGATCTAATAAATATGACTTGCCACATCTTCTTATTCCGGTGATAACCTTAATTAATCTGTTCTCACGTGCTGATATCAACTCATTTAAGTATTGCTCTCTTTTAATTTCTTTCATACTATCCTCCTTGTCACTAATTTCAACACAATTATACTATATAATTCCTGTAAAAACAATGTGTCATTGAAAATTAGTGACACTTTTGTCACTAATTTTCAGTCACACTATTGAAATTTTCTTATATCATCAACTCTTGCAGCAAAGTATGGTTTATCTTTAGATGCTTCTTTAAGAAAGATTGCAAAAGTCTTATCGACATAAAAGTATCTTTTTGTTCTATTAATACCAATCGCTGATTTCATCACATCCATACCAGCTTCACTTTTTAACTTTCCCCCAACATCATCTAGACTAAATTTAATCGTTTGAATAGCAGTATCTATTTCTATAGAATCACCATTATTATCTTTAATTGGTTGTCCTTCTAATTCTTTATATTCTTTCAAGACATTAAGACTTAAGTATGGCATCTTGAAATAATCATTATCTATAATAAATTCATTATCCTTATAATCTTTAGACTTACTAGTTATATTATTATATATCTCTTTAAAGTTATTACCTTTAGGATTCTTATTAATTATAACCTCATCATTTGAGGTAGTTAAAAGTTTAATAGCAAAATCATCTTTATTATTATAATAAAGTACTTTTATCTCACTAGCTAGTTCTTCATCCTTATCTTTAATTCCAAAATATTTAATATTATCATACTTATCATTAAATTTTCCATTAGCTAGCTTATTAAATTTCTTAGGATATTTAAATTCTCGATATAACATACTATAAAAGAAATAGTTATTAGGAGAACTATTAGTAAAATCAAATTTATCCAAGATATCACTTTTTTGATTAAATTTATCTTTTATCCCTTTAATTATCTTATTTTTAAGTTCAATACTTTTAACCCCATAAGTTTTATAATAATAATCACTTGATATATCATTTTCTGTAAACTCTTCTTTATTTAAATTATCTAAAAAACTATTACTAGTATTAAACTGAATATCTTGTTTTACAAGGTTATTTTTCAAGTCATTAAATATCAACTGAAAAGTAGGACACCAACTACTATCTTTAGTAATAACATCTTCCATAGTAGGTACTACTTCTACTCCTTTAGTTTCTTTTATATCGTTTTTTAATACAAACTTACTAAGACCAATAACTGCTACCATTACAGCTAATAAACTACTAAATATTAGTTCTTTTCTCATAATCTTTCTCCTATCGCAAAAAGAAGTATATTAACTACTTCTCATATTTATAAAATCCTTCTCCACTAGCTTTACCTAGTTTTCCCTCATCTAAGTATTCCTTTAGTAATTTATGCATTCCCTTAAAGTTATAAGGAGCTAGAAAAGATGGTATCTTAACATACATTTCTACAATATCATAAGCTGTCTTCAGTCCTACTGTATCTAATATTTGAAATGGTCCTTCCGGCGAACCTGTTCCAATAGTCCAAGCTTTATCGATACTTATAGGATCTGATATTTCATTAACTACTAAGTCAAGAGCAGAAAACAAGAAAGGTATTAACATAGAGTTTAAGAGATAACCTGACTTTTCTTTTCTAACAGGTAGTGGAATCATATTGATTTCTTTAGCAAAGGTTAAAACTATATTAAAGTATTCTTCTTTAGTATCTTTTTGTTTCATTACTTCTGCTATATTATTCTTCCAAATAGAATTAGCAAAATGTAGGGCTAGAAACTTATCAGGTCTATTTGTATACTTAGCAAGACGACTTGGTAACATAGTAGATGAGTTAGTAACTACTATAGTTTTACTAGGTAGTACTTTACTAAGTCTCATAAACATTTCTTTTTTCGAATCAAACTCTTCACTCATTGATTCAATAACTAAGTCAGCATCACTTACTGCTTTTTCTAAGTCTAGTTCTAATTTTATATTGTTAAGGGCATCTTCTACTTTCTTTAAACATTTATCTTTATCGAAATCATCATATGCTGATATTCCATTACACCAAGAATCATATGATTTATCCTTAGCCATTAAATTAATAGATTCTATATAAGTTTCTTTTAGTTTAGCAAGTTTAGGTTTACACCTTTCAATGCTTCCTTCGCTTCTAAGATATATCGTTACATTAAATCCCATATAGCTAGACTGGAAAGCTATTTGACTACCTAAAACGCCTCCACCTAATACTGTAATATTCTTCATTATTCTTCACTCTCCTCATCACAGATAACTACTTCATCTACCTTATCCCAAGATATTTTATTATCATTACCTAATATTTTTTTTAGTTTATCATCTAATTCTTCTCTTTTAAATGGTTTAGATAGATATTCACTAAATCCTAAACTCTTATACTTTTCTTCACAACCAGATAAAGCATCAGCAGTAAGGGCTACTACTGGAGTAATAAAATCACTATCTTTCTTAAGTTCTTTTAAAGTTTCTTTCCCGCTCATCTCTGGCATCATTATATCCATTAAAATAACATCATACTTATTACCATTTTTAATCTTTTCTAAACAAGCTTTTCCAGAGGTACAATCATCTACTTGATAATTTAAATCTTTAAGCATCTTAGTAGTAACTTTTATATTTAGATTATTATCATCCACTATTAATATTCTTTTATTACTAGTATCTATTTTAATATTATCACCATTACTTACTTTATCATTATTCTTTGGATCTATTCTCTTACCAATCTTTTGGGGAAGATTAACTACAAATAATGATCCTGTTCCAAATCTACTTTGAACATTAATCTTACCATTCATTAGATTAACTAATGATTTAGTAATAGCAAGTCCAAGACCAGTTCCTTCAATAGTTGTATTTTTATCTTGATCAAGTCGTTCGAATTTAGTAAATAGTTTTTCTATATTTTCTTTCTTTATTCCTCTACCAGTATCTTGAACACTAATTATTAGATTACAATTATTTCCTCTATTAATACATTTAACAGTTAAACTTACTTTTCCTTTATCTGTATATTTAATAGCATTAGTTAGTAAATTATTTACTACTGTCTTAACATGAAGTTTATCACCTATTAATATATCTGGTATATCTACAGCCATATTCATCTCAAACTCTATTGGTTTATCACCTATTCTAGTAGCAGTTACCCGAGCCATCTTAGTTATTTCTTCCCTAAAGTTATATTCTTGTTCTACTAGTTCCATATGGTCACTTTCAATCTTATTAATATCTAAGATATTACCTACTATTTCAAGTAAGGTATCAGAGGCATTTTTAATATCAGTAGTATCTTCTACTACTTCTTTAGGTACTCTATCTTTATAACTTTCAATATCCTCTGATAATCCTACAATAGCATTAAGTGGTGTTCTTATCTCATGAGACATACTTGATAAGAAATCACTCTTAGCCCTATTAGCTTTTTCTGCTCCTGTCTTAGCAAGCTCTAGTTGGGCAATTAGTTTTACATCAGGGTTTTCAATAGTAAAGTACATTAAGAAGGTTACAAACACAATCATTGATGTTGATAATAAGTACTCAGGATTAGCTCCTTGAACACAAGAAATTAATCCTCCTAAGATAATATACAGTATCATCGGATAGTACTTCTTTTCTGTTATTCTTTTTATCTTAGTAACTAGTATTAATATCCATAAAAGAGCATAACCTCTAGTAAAAGAGAAGACAAACTTTACTGCTGGTCCCGTTGAATACACTATATCTTTCTTACTAACATAGTCCATTGGAAGTATTAGTGAGATTAAAAAGGAAAAGATAGTTAGTGCCATAACTGTCACTTTACTATAAAATATATATTTTTCTTTTTGCTCATCTGATAATTTATCATTTATTGATATAGCAAGAACGTAATAAGAAACTAGTGAGATATAAGTTAAAATGAATAGTAAATAACTTCTTGCAAATATTTCATTTAATATCGGGTACATATCTATATGAAACATAAAGTAATAAGTACCAAGGGAAACTACACACCCTATTAAACAAGTTACTACTATATAACTATATATTTTAGTTTCAAAGTTTTCAGCTCTTGGTTTTGAAAAGTATACAATTGTTAATAATATAATATAAACTAAACTTAATAGTGTAAAAGAATTTCCTGGATTCTTCACCATTTTACATCGCCATCCTATCTAGTTATATAATATCATATTTTCAGACAAAAAAAGAACATTATTTTTCAAATATTCTATTTTTTCTTAATTAATGTTTTTTGATTAGTAAAACTTATTCTTTCTGGTTGTTCACCTTTTATAAAATAACCATCAAATATTGGATCATCTACTATTTGATAATCAATATCTTCAAACCTAACTTTTTCTAAAGATGAGAAGTCTACTTTACCATTTATCGTATAGGGAATATGATCTACTAAAGTATAGGCAAGTGCCATATCACGTTCACCTGGTAACATTTCTTTCGTCTTAGAAACTATTTTTTTAAATATGTCTTTACCAAGTGACTTATCTTTTAATTCGATAAAGGCAGTTGGAATAACACCTTCATCACAATAAGCATTCTTAATACCTACTACAGTGCAGTCTCTTACTTCATCAAAAGTATTAATAGCATCTTCTATAGGAACAGAATTAACTTGATGACCATCTGGTCTTTTCATAAGTCTTTTATATCTTCCTGTATGAAATAAAATTCCATCTTCGCTCATATAACCTTTATCACCAGTTTTATAATATTTAATATTAGTCTTTTCATCTATATAAATAGAATTTTTTGTTTCTTTTGGATTACCAATGTATCCCATAAACTGACTTGGTGTATCAGCATAGATTTCTCCTTCTTGATTATATGGTAACTCTTCATTTGTTTCTCTATCAGTAATTCTAACATTTACTGCAGGATATAATGTTCCACAACTGCCTGCTACATGGCTTCTTGGATCATTTGTAGTAGTGGCAATCATCATTGTCTCCGTTGATCCATATCCATAAGTTATTTTCTGTTTACAATTATTCTTTTTTAATGTTTCATTAATCTTATCTAACTTACTAGGTGATATTTTATCTCCTCCCATTACTAATAACTCAGCAAAAGATAAATCAGTACCATTAATATATTTACTATCAGGAAACATTTCATAAAGTCTTGGAACACCAATTACGATATTAGGCTTCTTTTCTACATATATTTGATCAAATTTATGAGCTTCTATCTTTGGAATCAAATCAGCTATTATGCCATGAGAAGTTGCTCCATGCATTCCTACTGCTGAGCCATATAGTGAAAAGAAAGGTATATAGCCAAAGAAAGTCATTCCTCTTTTTAAATGTGGTGCTATATAATTTATTTGATTAGAAGTAATATTATATCCTTTATTAGACTCCATAGCTCCCTTAGGAGTACCGGTAGTTCCACTAGTATTTACTATAGCAGCTGGTACATCAGGATCATACAAAGAATCAGTTAATATACCATAGTCTTTAGCTGTTTTCATAAATTCGCTTTGCATCAAGACTTTTTTATCTTGTCTAATCATTCTCTTTAGTTCATATAACTTTTCCTTGGCTGTATAAAGTGCTTTCACTTCTAAAGCACTCTTAGATAATTTTTCTTTTGACTTAATAAAATCATCATGAGGTGATGCTACAATAATATTATCAGCTGGAATATCACTTGGTATAACATTCTTATTCATTGTATCAAGTAATGATACTAAAAGCATAGAATTAGATATAGTCATACAGTCAATTATTCTCTTAGCCGAACATCTTGGATCTACTAAGTATGGGGTAACTCCTATTCTATTACAAGCATAGAAATAAATCATTGTCTCAGGTATATTAGGTAAACAAATTGTAATAGTGTCCCCTTTATTTAATCCGTATTTTTTTAAAGCTTTAGCTGTCTCTTCTATCTTTTTATCGAAAGTTTGGAATGTTCTATTCTGTCCAAAGTAAGAATAGATAATATCCTCTTCATGCCCCTTATTCTTATTCTTCATAAAATCATACATCTTCATATCAGTATCTTCTAAGACTTTTAAATCAATATCTTCAGAATAATACTTATAACTTGGTCTATCTATACTAGCATATCCAGTTGTTTTTTCCATATTATTACCTCCTTAATGCGAAATCACCTATATTGTACCAAATTTCTAACGAAAAGTCATCAAAGTATCACAAAAAAGACACATGA
>CAVLCG010000029.1:0-14294 GCA_963661445.1 bacterium
TAACGAAAAGTCATCAAAGTATCACAAAAAAGACACATGATATGTTAATATAGTAAAATGGAAAATAGATGCTAATAAATCTAATAATAATGCTAAAAGCATCTTAAAAAATGCTGATTTAAAATCAGTATCAGATAGCAAAAACACAGAAATAATAAATCAAGATGAAGATATAGATAAATCTAGCTATTACTGGAAATATATAAATATGAGTATGTTAAATGTAGATATAAAAAAACTAAAAGAAACAAATAAAGATATTATAGGTTGGGTAAAAATAGATGGTACAAACATTAATTATCCTTTTGTACAAACAAGTAACAATAGTTATTATTTAACACATAGCATTGATAAAAGTTATAATACAGCAGGTTGGGTATTTTTAGATTATAGAAATCAATCAACAAATAATACCAATACAATTATTTACGCACATGGTAGAGTTGATAAAACTATGTTTGGTTCTCTTAAAAATGTTATTAGTAAATCTTTTCTTAAAAATAAAGATAATTATGTTATTAAAATATCAACTGAAAATGAAAATAGTTTATGGCAAATATTCAGTGCTTATCATATACCTACTACAAATGACTATTTAGTAACAGAATTTAGTAGTGATACAAAATATCAAAGTTTTTTAGATATGATAAAAAAAAGAAGTAGCTATGACTTTGATACATCAGTTAAAGTAAGTGATAAAATACTTACATTATCTACTTGTTATAATAAAACCGATAAAATGGTAGTTCATGCCAAATTAATAAAAAAAGAAACAAAATAAAAGAAGCCTATCTAGCTTCTACAATTAACTTAATTGCGGTTCTTTCTTCACCATCAATTACTATATCAGCAAAAGCTGGAATACAAACTATATTTTTACCAGATGGTGCTAAAAAGCCTCTAGCAATAGCTACTGCTTTAATTGCCTGATTAAGTGCTCCTGCTCCTACTGCTTGAATTTCAACTTTGCCACTTGTTCTGAAGGCATTAGCTAAAGCTCCTGCTACTGAATTAGGGTTAGATTTTGATGAAACTTTAAGTGTTTCCATAATTTTATCATCCTTTCTTTATCTAACTAATTCTATGTATTTAGTTAACTAGAAAGAACTAAAAAGTATTTCTTTTTTCTTAGTAAAATTAAAGCCAGATAGTTAATCTAACAAACTTTTTTGAAACATCATACTAATTATTACTCAAGTTATAGTTCTTTTTCTAACAAAAAAAGAAAACTTTTAAAATAAGCTTTCTATTTCTTCTGGTTGATTTTGACTAACTGTAGGTTGTACTGCTACTGTTGGCTCAACTGGTTGTGATTCTACATGAGTAGCTGCTACTGGACTACTTGCAAAAATATCATTAGATACTTGTGGTGTTACACTAGGTGTAACTGGTACAGTAGGTATTTCTACTGTAGGAGTTGCTACTCTTACTTCTTCAGTAACAACTGGTCTTTGAGGAACAATTGGTACTGATTGTGTATTTTCAAGCGGATTGGCTCCACCATAAATTGGTCTATGTTCTTCTTCATGAGAAACAGTAGGAACTACTGGACTAACTCCACCATAAATTGGTCTTGGCATGTCAAAAGTTGGTGTTTGAATAACTTCTTTTTTCTCTTCTTTAGTAGGTATTTCAGGTGCTACTGGTTGATTAACTATTGGTGTTTGTTCTATAGTAGGAACTACTGGTACTTGCACAACTTGATTTTGAGTAGATACAGTAGGTGGAACTACCGTATTAACAGTTTCTGTAACAGTAGGATTCACTGCTGGAGTACTTTGTTCTACTAAATTTGGAATTTCATTATTAAAAGTAGGTTGTGGAGCAACATCTTGAGGAAGAGTTGCTGTAAATACAGCTGGCTCTATTTCTTGACTGACAGTTTTTTCAGCCATAGAACTAACAGGACTAGGTACTGCAGGTTCATTTGTGATAACTGGTTGTGGACTCTGTTGAACTTGTGGTGTTACTACTTGTTCATTAGTAGAAACTGTATCTGAGTTCAAAGTAGGTGTAGCAGTAGCTAAAGCTTCTTGTTTGCTTTCCTCTTGAGCCTTTACAACTTCTTTCTTTGTTTTTGTTTTTTTATTACCAGTTACAATAAAAATAATCAAAGCAATTATTAGAAATAAAACTCCACCAGTAATAAGCATTCCTGGTATAGTCATAAACCAATCTAAACTAAATGTCGCTAATATCATAACTTTCCATCTCCCTTAATCTTATATATTAAATGATAGCAAAATTTTTTTAATATTGCAACCGATTTTATTTACTTTTATTTTTTTAAGAGTTGCTTAACGTTAAATTTACTAAAATATCCTCCATCAGGAATATTTTCAAAAATTAATTTTTCTTTAGTTACAGGATGATAAAAGGCTAGATGATAAGCATAAAGTGCTAAAGGAAACTCACCCTTCTTACCATATCTAGTATCTCCTAATAAATAATGTCCTCTTGAAGAGAATTGTACTCTTATTTGATGATGTCTACCAGTTAATAAATTAATCTTAACTAAGGAATTATTATTAATAACATCTAAAGTTTCAAATGATAAAACAGCATCTTTTCCATTTTTAGCTATTCTACTTTTATATTCTTCTCTTAATATTTTATCTTTGTAAGTATCACTTTCTACTCTTCCCTTAACAGCTGCTAAATAGTACTTTTCAAATTTATGAAGTCTTACTTGTTCTGACAACCTACTAGCTGCTTTACTAGTTTTTGCGAAGACCATCACTCCTCCTACTTCTTTATCAAGACGATGAACTAATCCTAGATAAACATTACCTGGTTTATTATATTTTTCTTTTAGATATTTTTTAAGTATTGTTAACATATCAGGAGTATTACTACCATCACTTTGACTTAAGATAAATGGTTCCTTTAAAGCAACTAGCAAATGATTATCTTCATAAAGTATTTTCACTATTCATCACTCCATCTACCATAAATTCCACATGGTAAGACAAGGTTATTTTCTTTAATTGGTAAACCTATCTCGCCACAATCTATTTTACCTTTATAATCTTTAAACATTATCTTTAGTATATTATCAAGTACCATAGGAGAAAGGCCAGCTGTATAAGAGTTGATTAAGAAAAGTAGTGGTTTATCACTTAACAATTCCATACATAGATTTATTAATGGATATAAATCTTTTTCTATATTCCAAACCTCTTTATTAGCACCTCTTCCATAACTAGGTGGGTCCATAATAATTACATCATATTTATGTCCTCTTCTAATCTCTCTTTTAACAAACTTTACAACATCATCAACAAAGTAATGAATATCACTATTTTCTAAGCCATTTTTCTTGACATTTTCTTTACACCAATCAACCATTCCCCTAGAAGAATCTACATGAACAACACTAGCACCAGCACTAAGACAAGCGATAGTAGCAGCACCAGTATAAGCAAAAAGATTAAGTACTTGTATTTCTCTATTAGCCTTCTTTATCTTATCAATCATGTAACTCCAGTTAGAAGCCTGTTCTGGAAATAGTCCTGTATGTTTAAATCCCATCTGTTTTATTTCAAATACCAAGTCATGATAATTAATAGAAAAATGTTCTTTAGTAGGTCTTAAATTTTCCCAGTATCCACCACCAGTTTTACTTCTATTATAGATAGCATCAATTTTCCCTTTATATTTTTCACGTAAATTACCATTATCCCAAATAATTTGTGGATCAGGTCTTAAGAAATAATACTTACCCCATCTTTCATATTTTTCGCCATTAGAAGCATCTATTATTTCATAATCTTTAAAATCTTTTACTATTAGCATATTATCACTCCATTTCTGTTAAAGTATACCATTTAATTAAAAAAAAGAAAATAGATAGCCTATATCTATCCAGGATAAACGCATGAGAAATTGTGCGTTTATCCTGTGCTATCTCCCAGTTGATATTGGCACTACCTTGAATAGTACTTGATACGGTAAAGTCAAAGTATTCTCCTTCATTTAATCTTACTTTTCCAGTCGCATCTGTTGTTGGTAGGGCTCCTTGTAGATTGATAATATTATCACTCTCAGTATAACTCATTTTCATAATACCAGAAGTGATAGTTGATACTTTACTACCAGGTCCTACAAACTGAAAAGCGGCATAACTGATTCCTACTATCATTAGAACTAGTATTAAAACTAATCCAATTGATAGAATTAATTTTTTCTTATTTTTCATTACTTACTCTCTAACTTTCTTTACATTATTAGTGCATAATAAAAGAAAGTTAGAGTATCACTAAGCTTAAATGTATTAGTCATAAGTAACACCTACCTTCCTCTATCTTATAATTAAATAATGGCACATAATTAATAACTTTACAATATTCTTTCTAAGATTTCATTTAAAACATACCAGTAATCCTTATTAACATATAGATATTTATCATTTTCTACCAAGACGTTTCTATCCAATAAATCTTTATAACTATATACTTTATCTATAGTAGTATTATATCTTTTAAAAAATCTTTCTTTAGATATACCTTTTTCTAATCTTAGTCCAAGTATTATTTCATAATCCATCTTATCTTTTAAAGATAACTCTTCTTTTTCTATTTTTCTTATTCCATTTAAGTAATTAGTAATACTTCTAGTATTAGTCTTTCTTAGATTATTGTAATAACTTGCTGAAGATAGACCAAATCCATAGTATTCATCATTATGCCAGTAAACTAAATTATGTCTTGATTCATAACCATCTTTAGCATAATTAGATATCTCATAATGTTTATAATTATTTTTTTCTAACTTTTCTTCTATATAGTTATATAATACTTGGTCATTATCATCATCTAATCTTTGATAATTATTTATCTTTAGTATTGTATTATCTTCAATAATAAGTGAATAAATAGAGATATGGGGAACATCTAACTTTAATAGATAGTCTAAATCTTTATCTAATATTTCTATAGATTCATTTCTAAAACCATACATTAAATCTAGATTAATATTATTAATACCGTTATCTTTTAATAACTTAATAGTATCTTCTAATTCTTTGAATAATAGTTTTCTATTTATTAATTTTTGATAATTATCATTAAAAGTTTCTACTCCAATACTTATCCTATTAACACCATTTTCTTTTAATAGTTTTATTTTATTTATATCTAAACTGTCAACATTTGCTTCTATTGTAAACTCATATGCTTTAGCTTTTTTAATCTTTTTTAAAATAGTAAACAAAAAAGAAAGCTCATCATACGATAAGCTGGTAGGTGTTCCGCCACCAATATATATCGTTGATATTTCTTCCCCTTTATAATTATCTATTATTTCTTTTTCAAGTTCTTTTAAATACAAATTAGCTAGTTTTTTATTATAAAATAATTTACAAAAATCACAGTAAGAACAAATAGTTTGACAAAATGGTATATGAATATAAATTGATTTTATTTGTCCCATTTTATTTCTCCTAATTTTTATTTATCTCACAAACATAATTATTACTGGCTAAAAAAGTTTGTTCATCATTAATATTTTTGGCATATAATCCAACAATTTGGTCAGAAGCTTTAGTAGTTAATGCATCTTTTAATATTTCAAATTTACTTCCATTAGCTGATTCTGTTTCTGTAATATTACTATTAGCTTTTAAATTAGCAATTTCTTGTTCATAATTATTATTTTGATTAGTAGCATCAAGTTCTCCTGTTCTTTTATAACGAATAATTACTTTTTCTATTGCATCATCACTATAAGTGCTAAATGTTTGAACGTTATAAGTTAATGTCCCAATAGTTTCTTCTTTAGTACAGTGTAATACGGTGGTAGAAACATTACTTTTTATATTGCTAGTATCTGTTGTTTGACCATCATCACTAAAAACAAGTCTAAATATTGGAGGAATAGCTATTAAAACAACTAGTAGAAAAATAGCTATATATGTAAGAGCAATCTTTAAACTACTATTTTTATTCTCCATAATTAATTCCTTCTTTCTTGTCTAACTCATGAGTTTCCCTATACTTTAGTGTTTTTAAAAGTTTAGAAACAAACAATATTAATATTGAAAATGGAATAAGTGGAAAGACTAATAATGTGTAGTAAATAATCTTATTAGTTGCCACTAAGCCATACTTTCTTAACGTGGCATCAAAAGCAAGACAAAAACCAGTAGCAAGTCCTGTTACAATAGCAGCAAAGATTATTCCTAAGATATTTGACCAATAATTAATTACATAGATGGTATATTCTGGTCGTTCTTTTTTATTTTTAGCTTTAAAAACAATAGTAAATAATGTGAATAAAACAATGGTGATTAATAATGGTAAAATTACTAAGAAGAAAATCTTCTCTAAGTTTACAAGAGAAATCATAACTTTCATATTAAATACCCCTTCCCTATGATGTTAGTTTAACATACTTTTTTTATTAACACAATTATCTTGTTCTAATTTTAATAATTCTTCCTTTATCTTAACACCAGCTTGATAGTTATAAAGACTTTTATTTTTGCCAAGTACTCTATGACATGGTATTAGAATTAAGTAAGGATTATTTTGAATAATTTTAGCTATTTCCTTTACGTCATTAACATTACCTAATTCTTTAGCAAGCGTAAAATAAGTGATAGTCATACCATAGGGGATAGCTAGGATTTTATCAAATATCTTTTCTTCAACGGAAGAAAGACTTAAAGGAAATCTTGAGAAATAGGTTCTTTTCTTTTGAAAGTATTCTAATAACTCTTGTTTAACTACTTTTGTTAAGTAGTTTTCATTATCTTTTGGACAATCACTTACAAAATGAATACCTAGAAGTCTTCTATCATTAGCAGTTATAAAAAGAGTACCTATTTCTGTTTTAAGAGATGAGTTATAGACTATACTTCTCACACATTACCACTCTTTTCGATAGCTAAAAGAGCAAGTTTATAAGCGGTATCTTTATCTTTAGCCGTAGTTAAGAATCTATTAACATGACAAAATAAGCTACCTGTAATACCTGTTTCTTTTTCAAGTTCAACTCCACTTTTACCAGCCCATTCTTTAGGGAAAGATAATCTATCTGTTCTATTTGTTATATCAGTTGGAACTGTATTTATAGCATAGCCTCCTCTATTAGATGGAAACATTACAAATAAGATATCTTTCGCTTCACTAGTATTTAATAATACTTCTTCATAAGGAAGATACTCATCAAAGACTAAGATTGGACCAGTTTGTTTTTTTATTTCTTCTAAGACTTTAGTTTTTGCTTTTTCTTTGCCAATGATTCTCTCTATTTCTAAAGATAGTATTACTTGAGCAACACTTACTGCTTTTAGAAATTGTTCATTTTCATCTTGACCACTCTTATATGATGGATTAAATAGTTTTATTAAGTCTGATGTTGTCTTCACTTTATAAGGAGCATCAATTGATGGGAAAAACCCATTATCAATAGCATCTATTCCAATGATAAAATCTTGTTCTATTGCTTTTTTTACAGTATCTACATCCTCAACCCCTAGACTTTCTAAAAAGTCTTTTGCATAATAGTCAAATAAAAGTCCAAAAGAAGCATACTTAATCCCATTTTCTCTAACTCTTGCATCTTCTTGATGATGATCAAACTTACCATAACCGATATCATAGATAATAACATCTCTTTCTCTATCTTCTTCGGTGATTTCTCCTACTCTTGCTAGTTTTACATTAAACAAAAAAGATAAGAAAGCGGTAGAGAAAACTTCATCTGCATGCATAGTTCCTCTATGGGTTAGAAATGTGGCCTTATCTTTTTCTGTTAGTTCTACTTTATTAAAGTTTATCATTTTATCTGTTCCTTTACCTTTCTAACTCCGCGTTCTATATCTTTTTTAAAGAAGCGATAACTACTTGATATTAATATATAAATAGGAAGAGCAATTACTATACCAAACATACCACCAAGTGTTCCTCCTACTGATACAACCATGATAGTTACTAATGGATTAATATTATTAGTCTTACCATATACTTTAGGAGAGATTAAATAACCATCTAATTGTGGGAAAATTAAACAAACGATTAAGGTAGCAAAGAAGACTCTACTACTAATAGCAGAGGCGGTTATTAAAGCTAAGATGTTAGTAATTAATCCACCAAAGTATGGAATAACGGTAGTAAGACAAGCTAGTATACCAAATAATAACCAGTTAGGATGTCCTGCAATAAAGAAGACTATAGAGTATTCAAAAAACTGAATTACCATAAATAACCCTAAACCCTTTAGATAGTTACTTATTTCTACATCAAGAGCTTTTACATAAGCATAACTTCTGTTTTCTAAACTCTTTAAGAATCTTCTAACTGCTCCTCTTATATTATCCATATAAGCTAGAAAGTAGATAGTAACTACTAAAACAATGACTGATTGACCTAAGATAGATACTGTTTTACCTACTACATCAATAGTACCTTTTTGTAAGATGTTACCTAAACTACCAATTATCTGATCTAAAGATGTTGTTAGTGACGCTTCAAAACTAGATAAGTTTAAATTAAACTTTCTAGATACTTCTTCTACTACTGTACCAAAACTAGAAGCAAAAGATATTAACTGTTGATAAACTAAAGGTAAAGTTATAGCTATTAGTCCAAAGATAATTAATAAGGAAACAATAACTAAGAAAGTAATAGCAATACTTTTCCTTACTCCTTTTTCTTCTAACTTCTTCTCTAAAGGATGCAAAGCATAAGCAATACCAAAAGCAATTATAAAGGGAAAGCAAACACTTATTACTTTACTAAATATTTGAAACCAAGTACCAATATTAGTAACACAAATATATAGAAGTCCCATTAAGATTAAGAAATTCAATAATTTATAATTAATTTTATTCTTATACATAACAATCACCTTTCTAACAGAATTGTAGTTGGTCCCATATTAACTAGACCTATTTCCATATTCTTTCCAAACTCCCCGGTCTCAACTGATACTTTCTCTCTTAGTTTTTTATTAAAACAATCATATAGTAGTTTAGCTTTTGCTCCATTCATCGCTTTAATATAACTAGGTCTGTTACCTTTTTTAGTATCAGCATATAAAGTAAACTGAGATATTGATAAGACTTTTTCTTCTACATCTAGGATAGAAAGATTCATAACCCCATCTTTATCAGGAAAGATTCTTAAGTTACAAATCTTATTAACCATCCAGTCAATAGTCTCTTTACTATCACCATCAGTAAAACCTACTAATAAGACTAAACCTTTATCAATACTACCTACGCTTTTACCATCAACGTTACAAAATCCATTCTTACATCTTTGAATTAATACTCTCATCTACTGCATTAACCTTTCTATATTATTAATATATGGTTTCTTATTAAGTTCTACTAGTACTTTCTCTAAGTGTTCTAAGTTTTTTACAAAACAAGCCATTTCATAAACAGTATTACTACCTCTATCGATTATCTTAACTCCATTTATATTGGCATCTATTTTACTAGTAGTAGCAATTATATCAGCTAGATTATTATCACTGGTATTACTATAGATAACAAGGTCTACTGAATACTTACTAGCAGGATTATTACTCCAACTAACAGATACTAATCTATCATCCATTCTTAAAAGATTAGGACAAGTAGCTCTATGAATACTTATACCATTTCCTTTAGTAATATAACCTACAATAGAGTCTCCATAAACCGGATCACAACAAGAAGCTAAACTTACTTTGATATTATCTATTCCTGCTACAATTATATCTGATGAAGTTTCTTTATCTATTTTCTTTACTTTAACTTCTTCTTTGTCTTTTTCTTCTTCCTCTTCTTTAAAGACAATTCTAATTACTGTAATTGGACTATACTTACCATTACCAATTTCTAAGTATAATTCTTCTAAGTTACCTACTTTTAGAGTTTCTAAGACCGTATTAATATTCTCATCTTTCATAAACTCTTGAATACTACACTTTTTCTTTCTCAATTCTTTTTCTAGGGAATACTTACCACGTTCTACAAATAATTCTTTCTCACTCTTAGTAAAGTATGACCTAATCTTATTTCTAGCTTGTGTACTTTTAACTATTTTAAGCCACTCTTTAGAAGGATGAGCACTTTTATTAGTATTAATCTTTACAATATCATTATTTTTTAATTGATAGTCAAGTGGTACTATTTGTCCATTAACTATCGCTCCTACTGTTGTCTCTCCTACTTTAGAGTGTACTTTGTAAGCAAAGTCAAGTGGCGTAGCTCCTTTAGGTAGTTCCATTACATCTCCTTTAGGGGTAAAGACATATATATTATTATTTAACACTTCATCTTTAACACTATTAACAAAGTCTTCACTAGTCATTTTATCTTGTGAAAGTTCAATAATTGTCTTAAAGAATTGTAGCTTCTGTTCAGTTGTATTTTGCATTAGTTTAGAAGCATCTTTATGTTCTTTATAAGCCCAGTGGGAAGCAATACCATTTTCGGCTACTTCATCCATTTGATAAGTTCTAATTTGAATCTCAAATAAATAACCATCTATACCAAAAACAGTGGTATGTAGTGACTGATACATATTAGGTTTAGGCATAGCGATATAGTCTTTAAATCTCTTGGGTAAAGGACGAAACTTTGAATGAATTATACCAAGTGATAAGTAACAATCTTGCTCTGTATCAACTAGAATTCGAAGAGCTAATAAATCATAGATATCACTAAATTTCTTACCTTTATCTAGTTTATTATAAATACTATAGATACTTTTCGCTCTTCCTTTTATTTCATGAGGAATATGATGTTCATTAAGTAAGTTAGTAACTTCACTCATCATAAGGCCAACTGTTCTATCACGTTCTACTTTTGTCTTATTTAATTTTTCTGCAATATCATAGAAAACTACTGGTTTTAAATAACGAAGTGATAAGTCTTCTAGTTCTGATTTTATCTTATGTATTCCTAAATGATGAGCTAAAGGAGCAAATATCTCTAATGTTTCTTTAGCTTTCTTCTTTTGTTTTTCTTCTGGTATA
This sequence comes from bacterium, assembly GCA_963661445.1. GTDB lineage: Bacteria > Bacillota_I > Bacilli_A > RF39 > UBA660 > Onthousia. The sequence continues at coordinate 10,972 of CAVLCG010000029.1, forward strand.
GCCCAAAGGGTTCGCATATTATGAAGCCTATCTGCTAGTTTTATAATAATTACTCTAACATCTTCACTCATTCCTACTATTATCTTTTTATAGTAGTTAGTTAAATACTCATTATCAGTTGAGAAATGAATACGACCTAGTTTCGTAACTCCATCTACTAGTTTTCTAACAACTGGTCCAAACATTTCTTCAACTTCATCTAGCGTTGCATCAGTATCTTCTACTACATCATGCAAAAGAGCAGCTATTATACTATCACTATCAGCATAAACACTAGTTAGAATAATAGCAACATTTAAAGGGTGGATAATATAAGGCTCTCCACTCTTCCGAAATTGTCCATCATGTTTCTTTAAGGCATACTGATAAGCTTCTACTATCTTATCTTTATCTTCCTTCATATAGTCTAGTTTTTCTAAAAGATCATCTATTTTAACCATATCTTTCTTATGAGCCATAATACTACCTCCCTTTATTTTTATTTATTAATCATTTATTCCTGTTATAGTCTTTTCTGTTTTCTCACTATATACTTTTTTCTTTTTACCATAACCAAGTTTGGCAAACCGAGTCCATAATAATGGAGCAATAAATAGTGATGAATAAGTACCAGCAATAAGTCCTACAGTCATAGCAAGGTTAAATGATAATACTTCTCTACTACCAAGTGTTATAAGTGCAATAACTGGTATGATAGTAGTAAGTGATGTATAAATAGATCTTAAAGCTGTTTGTCTCATACTGATATTTGCTACATCAGTGATTTCTTTATCTGTTAATTTACTTATATTCTTACCATTAAGATTTTCTCTTATACGGTCAAAGACAACAATTGTATTATTTATTGAGTAACCAATAATAGCAAGTACTGCTGCTATAAACATTGAATCAACTTCTACTCTTGATATAGCCATGAAAGCAGTCATTAGTAAAACATCATGTAGTAGGCATAAAACAGAGCAGATACCAAAGCTTATATGGAATCTTATACTTATATAGATAATTATTCCCACTAAGGAAACTAGGATAGCAAAGATAGCATTCTTAATTAGTTCTTGTTTAACAACATTACTTACTACCCCAATATCAACATTAGCTTTATATTTATTTTCAAAGTAGCTTTTTACTTCTTCTACTTTATCTTTCTTTAAGATATCTTTAACTCTAAGATCTGCTTCTTTATCACGCATATCTATTTCTACTTTTGTTAGTTTTAATTCTTTTAAATCTTTTGTTAATTCTTTACTAGATAATTTCTTCTCAGTTACTAGACTAATATCACTACCGGCTTGATAATCAATTCCAAGTGCTAATCCTTTAGTAGCTGTAAATACTACTCCTACTAAGAAGACAATACTTGAGAAAATTGCAAAGTATTTAGAATAATCTAGTAGTGGTTTCTTAGCTTTCTTATTTTCTTTTTCTTCTTTAACATTTAGGAAGAAACTTACTTTCTCATTGAAGTAGCCTGTATTAATAAATGTCTTCATTAAGGTTCTAGTTATTGCTACCATAGTTACCATAGTAACTGCTATATTAATAATTAACATAGTAGCAAAGCCTTTAACACTACTTTCGCCAAAAGCAAACATGATAATAGCTACTAATAAAGTAGTAAGGTTTGAATCTACTATTGTTTTAAAACTTGATTCACTACCCATCTTAAAGGCTAATGGTAAACTTTTTCCTTTTTTAAGTTCTTCTTTTACTCTTTCATATAATAATACATTAGCATCAATTGCCATACCAATACCTAATATTAATGCAGCAATTCCAGGTAGAGTTAATACTCCTCCTACTAACCAGAAGGTTGCAAATACAAAGAATGTATATAGGATAATAGAAATTGCTGATAAAATACCACAGAAATGATATAAAACTAATAATAGGAAAATAATTAAAGCTATACCAATAACTCCTGCTATTAAAGTCTTTTGTAAAGTGGCATCACCAAATGATGCTCCTACTGTTTTACTTGATAATTCTGTTAACTTTGTTGGTAAACTTCCAGAGTTTATTAAGTCTACTAAGTTTTGTACTTCATCTTCGGTAAAGTCACCTTGAATAATTACATCACTAGCAAAGGCTTGGGATACTTTAGCAGCTGATAAACAGTGACTATCACTAGTTCCACATGATGATGACTCACTTGAATAGCTATCAGTAGCATCATCAAAGTCTAACCAAATAACTATTACATTGTCACTCATATCTTTTACTTTATTAGTTACTTTATAGAAAGTATCTTTATCTCTAATACTAAGAGCGATAGCTGGCTTTCCACTTTGATCTTGTCCAACTTTTGCTCCCCCTGCTTTTAAAACATCACTTGTCATTAATAAGTTATTGTTTGAATCTCTAAAGGTTAAGTTCGCAACAGTTGATAATTGTTCCCTTGCTTCTTCTTGATTAGTTACACCTGCTAGTTTAACTCTAATCTTATCGTTACCTTCTAAGACTATTTCCGGTTCACTTACTCCTAGTGAATCAATTCTTTTTAGCATACTTTTATAAGTTGCATTTAATTTTTCTTTTGTCATTTTACTTCCATCAATCGGACTAAATTGATAAAGTATTTCAAATCCTCCTTGTAAATCAAGACCAAATTTCAAATCTTGAAATAGAGGCTTAAAAAAGGCAGAAACTAATGCTGTGATAATAAAAATCCATAATAGTTTGCCAATCATTTGTTTTCTCTTTTTTTTCATTTCTCACACCTCATAATATTTCTAAATTGTTGTTGTCGTTTGTTTGTTGATGCATTAATTTTAGATATTCATCCACTTCTTCTTTTTGAACATGCATAATATCACTGACAATATCAGCAAGGCAAAGTTGATTACCATTTTTCCATTTCTTTTTAATCAGAAAATTCCAAATGTCTGTTTCTTTTATATAAGAATAACCTAGCTTTTTAAATTCATTTTTCTTAGTCCGTAATGCTGGTTTAACTCTTTTATAAAGTTCTTCTTTAGAAGCAAAGGTAATATCCATTATTCCCACCTACCAAACTAACACTATTATACATCATTTTTATTAACATGAAAATGAAAAAAAAGTTAAATTTCTACTCCAGAAAGGAGATTTTGCATTTTCCGGTATGTTTGATAAGAGGATTTATTAAATTGCTCCGTCAATTTGTTAAATTGACAAGGTAAAACAGGTCTAATTTACAATTTTCCCTTTTTGCTTTCTAATTTTTATTGTGATAGATTAGTGGCGAGGAGGTGAATATAATCGATTTAGACGAAAAAATATCTTCAAGACTTTCTAGACTAAGAGATAATCTTATTAAAAATGGTAAAGTAATACCGGGCACTACT
>CAVLCG010000030.1:0-14199 GCA_963661445.1 bacterium
CTACTAAATTATCTCTAAGTTTTTCTAGCTTTGTTATATCATTAAGCATAGTTTTCCTCCTTTCGCCACCTAATCTATCACAATAAAAATTTAATTGCAAACAGTGAAAAATAGCAAATTCGGGGTATATTTAAAGCCTAAAAAACAAAAATATCTTTAAAAACTACCCTTAATTTAGCAAATAGATACCCCTAAAACTTGGCAATTTTGAAAATTTACTTTCCTTTTCACAAATTTGAAAAATTTGATATAATTGAATTGAGGTAAAGATATGGCAAAGAAAATGACTAGAGTAAAATATCAAAAAATGAAAAGAAGACAAAGACTAAGATTACGTAAATGGGTAATAGTAGTTATTTTTCTTATCTTTTTAACCATATTTTTATTTTCTAGTGCTAAAATGCTTGGTTGGTTTAAGGATTCTAAGAAAAGTAATAAAGTAAAAGAGACTGTCTTAGAAAAAACAAAGATTACAGAAAAGAAAGACACTGTAGATACTCTCTATGTAAACTATGATAAAAGACAAGATAGTGATTATTTTAGATATATAAAGATGAGTCTTTTAGAAGTTGACTTTAATGAGTTACTTAATACTAATAAAGATACAGTTGCTTGGTTAAATGTCAGTGGCACTAATATAAACTATCCGGTAGTACAAACAGAAGATAATTCCTACTACTTATCTCATGCTTTTGATAAAACACAAAATAAAGCTGGTTGGGTTTTTATGGATTATCGAAATAATGCTAATATCTTTGATCAAAATACTATTCTTTATGCTCATAGTAGATATGATGGAACTATGTTTGGTAGTTTAAAAACAATTCTTACTAGTAGTTGGTATAAGAATAAAGACAATTATATTATTAGAATGTCTACTCCTAAAGAAAATACTATGTGGCAAATATTTAGTGCTTATACAATTCCTAAAGAAAGTTATTATATAACTCCTAATTTTAAAAGTGATGATGATTATGCTACTTTCTTAAAAACAATAAAAGATAGGAGTGAAGAAGAGTTTTCTGGTACTGTAAATACTAATGATAAGATACTAACTTTATCAACTTGTAAAGATAATTTTGGTAATAGAGTAGTCATGCATGCTAAATTAATAAAGAAAGAAATAAGAAGCTAAAGTAAACTGTTAGATAAACGTGAAAATTTTATTTATTTCTTTCTCTTTTTATGTTATAGTTTAGTTAAGATATGGAAATCGTTCATATCGGAAGGAGAGGAAAACATGAAAAAGAAGTTGTGGGCAGTGTTGTTATTAGGTGCTTTTATGTTACCTTTTAATACTTATGCCGAAACAGAGGTTACAACTGATTTCACTTTAAGTAAAGATATTACTGATGGAATCGTTGTAAAAAAGGGTAGTGACGTAACAATTAACTTAGGAAAGTATAGTGTTACAAATGAAAATGGTGGTGATACCATCAAAATTGAAGAAGGGGCAAAAGCAACAATAACAGGTAATGGTAAAGTTACTAGTAATACTAAGTCAAAGGCTGTTTTAGCTAACTATGGTACAGTAGTTGTTAAAGGTGGGAATTATAGTCGTGAAGAAACAGCAACTAATGGATATTATGTATTTCTAAATAGGGGAGATGCAATAATAGAAGATGGTTATTTTTCAATCTCTTCACCTAATCTTGGAAATAGTTCTTCATCACTAATTGATAATGGTTGGTATGAAGAGTCAGAAAACAAAGATAATTCTATTGCTACTATGACGATTAATGGTGGTACATTTGAAACAAAAGAAACTAATAAGTATTTAAAAAATGATTCTTTTGGAGAAATGGTTATAAATGGTGGAACATTCAATACTAATAAAATAGCATCAGCTGTTATTTATAATGGGCCAAAAAGTAAATCATTAGTTGTTAATGGTGGTATATTTAATCATATTGGTGTAGGAGCCACTTCTGGTAAACCAACTGAACCTATTTGGAATGATGGCGGTACTGCTATGATTAATGGTGGTGTATATAACCTATTAAATGATAGTGTTGCTATTACTGATGGTGGAACTCTTAATTTCACCGTAAAAAAGTATAAACCAATTGGTGCTAGTGATGATACAACAGTATCAGTAGATGAAAAAGAAATAAAAGATGTACTTGATGTTAAAGAAGTGGATTCAAACACTATTTCTAAAGAAGATAGTGAATTATTCAAAAAAGCTATGGAAGATAAGTATAAAGTAGCAGGATTTTATGATATTAATCTATTTAAAGGGATAAATGATGACTTAAAATTCGAAGAAGTACTAGAAACTAGTGACAAAGTTAAAATAACTTTAAATATTCCTACTACCATTTCTAAAGTAGAAGATGGTTACAAAAGAACATATTATGTAATTAGACTTCATAATGGAAAGACTGATATTTTAGATGTAACTTTAATTGATGATGATAAAGTATCATTTGAAACAGATAAGTTCTCTAGTTATGCTTTAGCTTATACTGATGAAAAGATAGGAAACACTACCCAAATTGAAAATCCTAATACATCTGATAAGGCTTTAATCTATGGAGTAATTAGTTTAATCGGTCTATCTGGAATTATTTATACAGCAAAAGTATTAAAGAAAAGAGTTTAAAAGAGAGATAAGCTCTTTCTTTTTTTATTTTCAAATGATATACTATCTTTGGTTAGAGGAGGAGAAAATTATGGCTAATATAAAAATAGAGAGAATTAATCATGCCGTACAAGAAGAGTTAATGAGTATTTTATTTAAAGAGGCAAAAGATGAATTACTTAAAAATGTTACAATAACAGATTGTGAAGTATCAAGTGATTTAGGATATTGTAAAGTATATGTAACAGTATTAGATGAAGATGAGAAGAATGCTACTTTAAAGGCATTAAATGATGCTAAAAGTTTCTTAAGAGGGGAGTTAAGTAAAAGAATAGATATTAGACATACTCCAGAATTAACATTTATATATGATGATTCTATCGCTTATGGCTCTAGAATTGATGCAGTATTAGAAAAATTAGAGGATGAGAAGAATGAATTATCAGATACTAATAAATAAAGACAATAAATATGAAAAACAAGACTTTCAAAATGTAAAATTAGTTAGTTATACTAATTCTTTAGGTAAGAAAATTATCCTAGAAAGAAGAACTTTACAAGCTTTTCTTAATTTACAGAAAGAGTTTACTACGGATATTAAATTAGATATAGATAGTGGTTATCGTTCTATTGATGAACAAGATGAGATAAATAATTTGTATAAAGAGTATGCTGCTCCTAGTGGTTTTAGTGAACATCATACCGGTCTTGCTTTTGATTTGTTTCTAATTGATAATGGTAAAAACATCTTAGAAAATAAAGAAATGTTGAGTGATAAATATATAGACTTTTGGAAGAAGGTAGAGAAGAAAGCTTATAGATGTGGTCTTATCTTAAGATATCCTAAAGATAAGGAAAGTATTACAGGATATACTTATGAACCATGGCATTATCGTTATGTTACAATTGGAACTGCCAAGATTATTTATGATAAGAAATTAACACTAGAAGAGTATCATAAACTATATAGAAGAAGTGGAATACTATTAGTTAATAAGAAAAAGGGAATGACATCTCGTGATGTTGTAAATATCATTAGTAAAAGATTTGATACTAAGAAAGTAGGGCATAATGGAACCCTTGATCCCTTGGCTACCGGACTATTAGTAGTAACTATTAATAATGCTACTAAGATAAATGAGTTTTTAACCGCTTATCAGAAAGAGTATCAAGCGAAAGTACTTATTGGTACCAGAACTGATACTGGAGATATTACTGGTAAAGTTTTAGAGTCAGTTGATGATGTTAGTTTATCAAAAGATGCTATTTTAAAGATGATTAAAGAGTTTCCTAAAGAGTATTCACAGGAAGTACCAATCTATTCAGCGGTTAAAATAAATGGTAAAAAATTATATGAATATGCAAGAGAGGGTAAAAGTGTTACTCTACCTAAAAGAGATGTATCAATTCTTGACTTGAAACTATTATCAGTAACACCAACTACTTTCTCCTTTAAAACAACAGTATCTAAAGGTTGTTATATAAGAAGTATGATAGAAGATATGGGAAAGATTTTAGGAGTACCACTTACCATGGCATCTTTAAAGCGAACTAAACAAGGAGATTTCTCTTTGACTGATGCTAAGAATCTAGCAGAAATAGATGAAAATATCGAACTAATCTCTATTAAAGATGCTCTACAAGTTAAGACTAAAGAGATAGATAAAGACTTAGCTAAAAAGATTAAATCAGGTAGTAAGATAAGAATAGATGAAAATATGCTTTTATTCTTAGAAGATGGCAGGGAACTAGCTTTATATATGAGAATAGATGACTATGCTAAACCGCTTAAAATGTTTAGTACTAAATAACTAGAAAACGACAAAATAATCGTTTTCTTTTTTGTATGCTTATTACGGTGGTAGAAATGAAAGTATATCTTGACTTAGTATTTATTCTTAATTTTTGTTATGATTTTCTTCTTCTCTTATCAGTAACTATTGAAAATAAAACTTATCCGAAAATAAAAAGATTACTACTTGCTAGTCTTATGGGATCTGTTAGCCTAATACTTTTATTTCTACCCTTAAATAATTTTTTCTTACTTATTTTTAAATTACTAACTAGTCTTATCCTAATTCTTATAAGTTTTGGTTATAAGAGTAGAGAAACATTTATTAGTAACTTAAAATCATTTTATGGTAGTAGTATTATCCTAGGAGGAATACTTTATGCCCTTGATTTACAGTTTAATACTTATAAAAAAGGTTTTCTTTTTATAAAGAATAAAAATACTTCTATCCTCATACTATTATTATTAATTGGACCAGTATTACTCTTTTTCTATTTGAAAGGTAGAAAAAGAGAATATATTAGGGAAAACTATCTACATGATATTAAGTTTACTTATAAAGAAAATACTTATACTTTAAAAGCTTTCTTAGATACTGGTAACAGGATAAAAGACCCATATAAGAAAAGAGGTGTTTTCATCTACTTTCTAGACTTTCCTATAGAAGATGAAGATATTATCTATGTACCATATGAAACGATTGGGACTAATGGACTAATCAAATGTATTAAACCAGAATATTTAGAATTAGATGGGAAAGAGTTAGATAGTAGTAAATATTTAGTAGGAAAGAGTAGGGAAAAGATTAATTTATATGGTGCTAATTGTATCATGCCAGAAATATTAAAGGAGGAAATAAATGATTAGTTTATTATTATTTATTGGTAGTATACTAACAAATTATAGTTATCTTTATTATATTGGAAGTAGTGATGCTCTTCCCCCACCTTTATCTAGAGAGGAAGAAGAAGGGTACTTAGTAAGAGCGGAAGATGGAGATAGTTTTGCTAAAGATAAGTTAATAGAACATAATCTAAGATTAGTAGTCTTTCTTGCTAAGAAGTATGAAAACACGGGAGTTGATTTAGAAGATTTAGTAAGTATTGGTACTATTGGTCTAATAAAAGGGATTAATACTTTTCATCGGGATAAGAATATAAAACTAGCTACTTATGCCTCTCGTTGTATTGATAATGAAATACTTATGCATCTTAGAAAAATTAAAAAGATGAAAACAGAAGTATCAATCGATGCTTCCCTTAGTTATGACCAAGATGGTAATGAATTAAGACTTGAAGATATTTTAGGGACAGAAGCTGATATTGTTACTAAAGGAGTAGAGACAGAAGATGATAAAAAACTGATGATAAATGAAGTGTTAAGACTAGAACCAAGAGATAGAGATATTATGATTTTAAGATATGGACTTTTAGGACAAGAAGAGAAAACCCAAAAAGAGGTGGCAGATATGCTAGGAATTAGTCAATCATATATATCAAGAATAGAGAAAAAAGTTATTAAACGCTTAAGAAGTTTAGTACATTATAGTTAGGAGTTGATAGTATGACAGTAAAAGAATATTTTTTTGAAAAGAAATTAGAATGGGAATTTTTATCTAAGTTTGACCATTTTGCTTATCAAAAGTTATATAGAATTAATAAATAATTGTACCCTTTATATTCTAAAAAATCATTGTTTTCTTTTGACGAATACTATGTACATGTGATATAGTATTTATAGAATAGAAAGGTGAGATGATATGAAAAAGAATATGACCAAAAAGAGAGTCGTAAAAAAGGAAGAAGTGGGTTCTTGGGTATATATTTTACTACTAACATCTGTTACTATTTTAGGCTGGGTGCTAGGAAAATTTGATTTTTCTATTGGTAAAACAACATTAACAATAGCCGTCTTTGCTTATCCATTTCGTTATTTTATAGCTAATATTATTACTAAAAAATATGGCTATAAAGAAACAATGAATGGTATTAGTTATTCAGCTTGCTTACTTTTGTTATTTGCCATAGTTGCTAGTTTATTTGGACAACATGATGTAGATTATGTACCACTTACTGGAGAATTATTTGGTTATATGTTAAGTCAAATGATTAACTTATCAATTTATTACTATCTATTAATTAATACTAAAGATGATAAGATACCTTATTTAGGATCATATATTGCAGCTATGTTAACTGATACTTTAGTAAGTATGCTTTTTGCTAGTAGATTAGTAATTCTTGGAAGTTTCTGGAGAACTTATTTTGTAACTATTCTTATTCAAGCAATTATTTCTATTTTCTTAATTTATTTTGATGATAAGAAAATATATAATCCAAGAAAAAAATAGTTATTTAAAAAAAGTATTAGTTTTAATTATTATCTTAATCGTTATTCTATTAGTTAGTGCTTTAAGAATGGTTAAAGCTAAGAATCTTGAATATTATAGGAAACAAGAAAAGTTGATGAGACTAGCTGCTGTTAATTATTTTAAAAACTGTCCTTCTTATTTACCACTTGAAAATGGTGAGTCTAAAAGAGTAGTATTATCCTTTTTAGTTAAAGAAGGATATATAGAAAAAATAAAGGATATTAATAATAGAGAATGTGATAGTATGAAAAGTTATGTTAAAGTAGTTAAAAATAGTAAAGATACCTATACTTATTCTTCATATCTTGTTTGTCCTAATTATAAAATAAAAAAGTAATCTATAGAAAGAACTGTAGATTACTTTTTTCTTCTTGCTTTTTTACTTCTTCTCTTATTGGTGGTTCATCATCTTTTACGGCATCAGCAATTCTAAATAGGGTTCTTGCGTTGGTAACTAATGGTTTTACTTGATAGATTATAGGTATAGCTTGGTTAATAACATTAAGTGTCTTTTGTGTGTTGTTTAAAATATTACCCCAGTTTATTCTTTTTATACCACTATTAAGTTGATAAGGATTCATTTGATTATACATTTTTATCACCCTTATTTTAATATATGTTACTTGTTTCTTCTTGTGTCATTTATCAAGTGATGATATAATTATTTTAATAGAAAGGGTGTTGTTAATATGGAGAAAGCGATGCAACCATTTATTTTTGTATATCATGTTGTTGCTTATATATTTTCTTTACCAAAAACAATTCTTTCATATTCACTAAAAGGTTTTTCCTTTGTTTTTTCCTTATTTAACATTAAGTCAAAAGAAGATGACCATAGTAAAGAACTAGAAGAAGAAGTTAAAAAATTAATGGCTAAAAAAGAAGAAACAGTAATAAAAGATGAGCCTTTATTTTCTTTTAGATATAAAGCTAAAGGGGTTAATGGAAAAGAGTTTCCTGGTACTATGGAAGGAAGTAGCATTGATGATGTTAAAAACTTTTTGACTAATGAAGGCTATGAAATAATTGAAATTAATCCGCGTAAGACTTATGATGTTGATATTAATATAGGAGGTAAGTTTGGTTCAGCTGAATTATCTTTTACCTTAACTCAGTTGTCTACTTATCTAAAAGCAGGTATTTCTTTAATAGATTCAGTAAGAATACTTGAAAAACAAGCAGAGAAGCCAGAACATAGAAAAGTTTATCAAAAGATGGTTTATGAGTTGTTAAAAGGAGAAAGTTTATCAGTTGCTATGCAAAAACAGCAAGATAAGTTTCCTAAGCTATTAGTAAATATGATTAAGACTAGTGAGTTAACTGGAGACTTAACTTCCGTTTTAGATGATATGGCTGAGTATTATACTTCAAAAGAAGAAACTAAAAAGACAATGATTTCTGCTATGACTTATCCTGTTATTGTCATAATAATAGCTATTTGTGTTGTAGTGTTCATCTTGACTTCAATCGTTCCTAAGTTTGTTGATATGTATAGTGCCAATGATGCAGAAATTCCTGCTCTTACTCAGGCTATAATGAGTGTAAGTACCTTTTTAACACAGCACTATATTATATTAATTCTTATAATAGGTGGAATTATTGGTACCTTTATTTTCTTGTTTAAACATGTTCAAGCTTTTCGTAAAAATACACAAATTATAATGATGCATGTACCAGTTTTAAGTAAAATAATTATTTATAATGAAGTTTATAACTTTACTAAGACTTTTGCCTCACTTTTAAATCATGGTGTCTTTATTACAGATAGTATGGAGATACTTGCTAAGATTACTAATAATGAAGTATATAAAGAATTAATTAATAGAACAATTATAAATCTAAATAAAGGTGCTAATATCTCTGATTCCTTTAAAGGCTCTTGGGCTTTTCCAATAGCAGCTTATGAAATGATTGTTACTGGAGAGTCTACCGGTCAGTTAGGATTAATGATGGAGAAAGTTGCTAATTATTATCAAACACTACATAAGAATTTGGTTAAACAGTTACAAAGTTTGTTAGAGCCAATGATGATTGTGTTCTTAGCTGTTATAGTAGGTATTATTCTTTTAGCAGTTATGATGCCAATGTTTGATATATATTCAAAGATTCAGTAGGTGATTTAAATGGAAATAGTTTATTTAATATGTTTTCTTCTTTTAGGGCTAGTAATGGGCTCTTTCTTTTGTGTTGTAGGATTAAGATTAGCAAGAGAAGAAAACTTTGTGATGGGTAGGAGCTATTGCGATAGTTGTCATCATGAGTTGGTTGCTAAAGACTTAGTACCACTTTTTTCGTATATATTCTTAAAAGGAAGATGTAGATATTGTAAGAGTAAAATCAACCCTTTATCCTTTTTTATAGAATTATTTACAGGTGTTTTGTTTATGATAGCATTTTATTCTTTTTCTTTTAGTATTGATTTATTAATAGTACTAGCAGCTATTTCTCTTACGATGATAATATTTGCAAGTGATGCAACTTATCTAATTATTCCGGATGAAGTGTTAGTCTTTTTTTCAGTAATATTTGTAATATTAGATATTTTTAAATTTGGCTTTGTGGGTAGTTTAAAGATGATAGGAGGAGCTTTCTTTCTTTTCCTTATCATGTATGCTTTAATGAAATTTGGGGATTTCTTGTTAAAGAAAGAAAGTTTAGGTGGAGGAGATGTTAAGCTACTTTTTGTAATTGGTTTAGTGTTAGAACCACTTTTAGGTATTGTCAACATCTTCTTAGGTAGTTTTATTGCTTTACCTGTATCTGTTTTTCTATATAGAAAGAATAAGGAACATGTTATTCCTTTTGGACCATTTCTTTTAGTAGCTTTTCTAATAATCTTATTTAGCAAAGTAACGCAAAGTGACATTATTAATTTAATTCTAAATTTAAGCTAGTATATTAATTAAGACTGTGTTATAATAATATTCACTTTAGGAGGGAATATAATGAAAATATCAAATAATTTAAAAAACGATTCAATTTATTTACAAAAAAAGGACATAGTTTACTTAGAAAGGGTTTTTAATACTGATTTTGTTTCAAAAGAAAAGATAAAAGATTATAAAGACAATGATTTTATTTTGATTGAAAACAAGGAAAAGGTTGATTTAATTAAATCAAGAGATGAAATATTAGAGTTTAAAAAATTTCTTTCTATGACTAGAAGACAGTTAGAACAAAGAATGGATGATGCTGAGCAGTTGAAATATATTGTTGAGAAAAAGAAAGCCCCAGAGAGTGAGATTCTTAGATATCGTTATGAATATGAAAGTGCTTTAGATGAATTCCTTGAAAAAGGTAGAGGAGCTTTATCTTTTGAGGTGCCACTAACACTTGATATGCTTAGCAGTTATTTGTTTTATGAAACTAATGATACTTATTATACTGCTTCAACTACTATACCTAGTACTTATGAAGTAGGAAGAATAGATGGAAAAGTAGTTGATACTTACGATATTGTACTTAAAAACTTTGTAGGAAGTTCTATGACTACTGCTAGTGATATAGAAAATAAAAATACAAATGATAATTTATATCTAACTAAAATTAAGAGTGTTGACAAGAAGAAACTTTATTATACAATAAGCCGAAAGAAGTGATAAAATGAAGGTTGGTATTTGTACCTTAGGATGTAAAGTTAATACTTATGAAAGTGAATATATTGAACAAGAATTAAAGAAAAGTGGCTACCAGATAGCCTCTTTTGATGATTTATGTGATGTTTATATAATAAATACTTGTACAGTTACTAATCAAGCAGATGTTAAGAGTAGAAAGATGATACATCGCTTTAGAAAAGCTAATCCTGATGCTTGTATTGTAGCTATGGGATGTTTTATTGAAACTAATTTAGAAAATATTGATCCTGATATTGATATTGCCATTGGTAATAGAAGAAAGGGAGAACTTGTTAATTTATTAGATGAATTCTTTACTAATAAAGGTAAGATAGTGGCTAAGGGAAATGATAAGTCTCACTTTGAAAATATGTATTTAGAAAACTTTGAAGGAAGAACTAGAGCTTTTGTTAAAGTACAAGATGGGTGTGAAAACTTTTGTAGTTACTGTATAATTCCTTATGCTAGAGGAAAGTGTTGTTCTAAACCATTAGATACAGTGGTAAGTGAAGTTAAAACCCTACTTAGTAGAGGTTACCAAGAAATAGTGTTAACTGGTATTCATACAGGTAATTACGGAGTAGATATTAATACTAACTTTGCTACTTTATTAAGAAACTTAGTTAAGCTAGAAGGTCTTAAAAGGCTTAGAATATCTAGTATTGAAGTAACTGAACTAACAGATGAAGTGTTAGAAATTATTAGGGAAAATAAAAATATTGTAAATCACTTTCATATTCCATTACAAGCAGGTAGTGATAAAGTTTTAAAACTGATGAATAGAAAATATGATCTTTTATACTTCGAAGATAAAATTAATAAATTAAGAGACATAAGAAAAGATGTATCTATTACTACAGATATAATAGTGGGTTTCCCTTTAGAAGAAGAAAGTGACTTTATGGAAACGATTAATAATGCTAAGAAATTTAATTTTTCTAAGATTCATGTTTTCCCTTATTCTGTTAGAACAGGGACAAAAGCAGCTAGTATGGAGCAAATTGATGGTAATATCAAAAAAGATAGAGCAAGAAGACTATTAAGAGTTTCTAATGAACTAGCAAAGGCCTATCAAGAAAAGTTTATTGGTAAAGAGGTAGAGGTTCTAATCGAAAAAGATAATGATGATATCTCTTTTGGTCATACTGATAACTATTTAGCTGTAAAAGTAGCAGGAAGTCATAAACAAAATACGTTTGTTAAGGCAAAAGTTTTTGCAGTTGATGGGACAAATTGTCTTGCTAGGGAGGTACAATGTCAGAGATAAAAGGTAAATTATCAAAAATTATTTTTCATAATAGTCAAAATGGTTATACAGTAGGACTTTTAAAAGTAAAGGAATCTGATATAGAAAATTTAGTTAATAAGACAGTAACTTTTACCGGAGCTTTACCAGATCTTAATGAGATAGATACTTATATAATGACTGGTAATTTAACTAATCATGAAAAGTATGGTGAACAGTTTCAAGTAAAATCTATTGATAGGATAATGCCACAAGAGACTGATGCGATGATTGATATTTTATCTAGTAATCTATTTAAAGGGATAGGTAAGAAAACAGCAGGAAAGCTAGTATCTGTTTTTAAAGAAAAGACATTTGATGTTATTTTAAATGATACTAGTAATTTATTATTAATACCTGGTATTAGTGAGAAACAAGCTAAGACTTTAAAAGAGGCTTTAAAGCAGTATCAAGGTAGTTATGAAGATATTTTAATGCTTAATAAATTAGGGTTTAGTACTAGTGAAAGTATGAAGATATATCATTACTACAAAGATAGAATAAATGAAGTGTTAGATGGTAATTTATATAATATTTATTATGATATTGATGAAATATCATTTCCAAGAGTTGATAGTATCTTTGTCGCAAAATATCAAAAAGATTCACCTAATAGAGTAGCAGGAGCTATTGTTTATATAATTAAGACTTTATCGATGACTTATGGTCATACTTATTTTTCTAAGGAAGAGGTTAATTCTTATTTATTTAGAGTATTAAAAGTAGGAGTTAGTGAAAAAGTAGTAGAAGATGCTTATGATAGTTTGTTAGTAGATGAGCGAATAGTTATTAAAGATGATAGATTATATTTAAAGGAAATGTATGAGGCTGAAACTTTAATTGCTAGAAGATTAAGACTTTTAGCCCATGAAGATAAAATTAGTTATAAGAATCTTGATAAGAAGATAAAAGAGATAGAGACTCATTATGGAATAGTCTATACAGATGAGCAGTTAGAAGCTATTAAACTTGCTATTACAAGAAAAGTAGCTATTATAACTGGTGGACCTGGTACTGGAAAAACTACTATTTTAAAAGGTATACTTGATTTATATAAAGTATTATCATCATCTAATAAAGTTAGATTAGATGAACAAATAGCTTTGTTAGCACCAACTGGTAGAGCTAGTAAAAGAATGAGTGAAGTAACTAACTTTGAAGCTTCTACTATCCATAGATTTTTAAAATGGAATAAAGATACTAATCGTTTTCAAATAAATGAGTATAATAAAAGTAGTGTCTCTTTTGTAATTATTGATGAAACTAGTATGATAGATACTATGCTTTTAGCTAATCTTTTGAAAGGCTTAAAATCATCTTGTCATATTATCTTTGTAGGAGATGCTAATCAGTTGCCATCAGTAGCAGCAGGAGACGTTTTAAATGATATGATAGAAAGTAAGGAACTACCAGTTTATGCTTTAAAAAATTGGCATCGTCAGGGAAGTGACTCTAAAATTATACCTTTCGCTCATAGGATAAATGAAGGAATACTTGATAAAGAATTATTAAATAGTGGAAGTGACTTAGAGTTTATTCCTTGTAGGGATAATGAGATAATTAAGGTAATAGAAGATGTTTGTAAAGATTATAATTCTTATGATTTACAAGTTTTAGCACCTATTTATAAGAATAGAAATGGTATATATGCCATAAATGATCATTTACAAAGATTATGGAATCCTAAAAGTCCTAACAAAAAGGAAATCGAAGGAACTGAGAGTATCTATCGAGAAAAAGATAAAGTTATTCAACTGGCTAATATGAAAGATGAATCAGTCTTTAATGGTGATATTGGAGTAATTGATCGAATTAAACTTTTAGGTAATAAAGAATTATATATTGATTATGATGGTAATTTAGTAAAATATACTAAAAGTATGTTACAAAACTTTACTTTAGGATATGCTATTTCTATACATAAGAGTCAAGGTAGTGAATTTGATACTGTTTTAATTCCTTTTACTCTTGATTACCGTAAGATGTTATATCGAAAACTAATTTATACAGGTGTAACTAGATGTAAGAAAAAACTAATATTAGTAGGAGATATTAATGCTTTAGAACAAGCTATTAGAAATAATCAAGAACAGAAAAGAAGAACATCATTAAAACTTTTTTTAGAAAATGGTATACTTTAGAAAAAATTACTCATAATAGGATTAGGGAGGCATAATATTATGAGTAAAAAAATGATGATATCTTTATCAGTTATGGCAGGAATGGCTGGTGGAATGTATTTATATTTCAAAAACAATCCTGCTAAACTTGAAAGTTTAAAGCATAAGATGATTGCATCAATTTATGATTTAGAAGATGACATGATGATGTAGTCATCTTTTTTAGTACGAGAAAAGTTAAAATATTAAGAAATTATTCTTTAATTATAGTAATAGATAAGTATCTATGATATAAAATAATTGAAATTTTTTTGTTGGATGCCAATTTTGCAAATCTAGGTAAAAATATACTCTGAATTTGCTAAATTGAGGGGTCCAATTTAATAAAACACCTAATTTGGAAGGGTGAATTTTGAAAATTGGCTGTTTG
>CAVLCG010000031.1:0-13784 GCA_963661445.1 bacterium
GTATATTATGGAAAAGAAGGGTTGAAAGTAGAATCACCAGTTTTTTTAGAAAGAGAGTAGAAACATATGAAAAATAATAATCTTTATTTAATTCCAACACCAATTGGAAATTATGATGATATAACAATAAGAGCTTTAAAAATTTTAGAAACAGTTGATATAATTCTATGTGAAGACACAAGAGAAACTGGAAAACTATTAGCTCACTACAATATAAAAAAAAGACTAATAAGCTGTCATGATCATAATGAAGATAAAATGTGTGATAAAGTTTTAGAATTTTTAAAAAATGGTACTAATCTAGGATTAGTAACAGATCAAGGAACACCAATTATTAGTGATCCAGGTTACAAAGTAGTTGAATATGTGACAAAAAATGGTTATAATGTTATAAGTTTACCGGGACCTACTGCATTTGTGCCAGCTTTAACACTGTCTGCTTTGGCACCGCAACCTTTTCTTTTTTACGGATTTTTAAATTCAAAAGATACTAAACAAAAAAAGGAATTGGATAACTTAAAGAATTATCCTTTTACAATTATTTTTTATGAATCTCCTAAGAGACTTGAAGAAACACTAAAAAATATGTTGGAAATATTAGGAAATAGAAGAATTGCTATTGTTAGAGAATTGAGTAAAAAATATGAAGAGACAATAAGAGGTAATATAAAAGAAATATTATGTAATTATAAAGAACTAAAAGGAGAAATTGTTTTAGTAGTAGAAGGGGCTAAACAAGACTATCAAGATTTATCTATAAATCAGCATGTCGACTTATATATGCAAGATAATTTAAGTTTAAATGAAGCTATGAAAAAAGTAGCAAAAGAGAGAGGAATACCAAAGTCAATTATATATAAAGAATATCATCAAAATAAGTAAATTATTTCCCGGGAAATAATTTGAGGAGGAGTAACTATGAAATTAGTAGTAGGATTAGGAAATTTTGGAAAAGAATATGATAGCACTAGACATAATATAGG
This sequence comes from bacterium, assembly GCA_963661445.1. Lineage (GTDB taxonomy): Bacteria > Bacillota_I > Bacilli_A > RF39 > UBA660 > Onthousia. Next base: position 984 of record CAVLCG010000031.1, read on the forward strand.
ATTTCGTTTCCTAGATGCTTATTTATCAGGAACTAATGTTATTTGGAAAAGTAAATTTAAAGGGTTATATTGTGAAAAAACTATAAATAATGAAAAAGTAATTTTCTTAAAACCTCAGACTTATATGAATCTTTCTGGTGAATCGGTTATTCTTTTTGTAAATTATTTTAAAATAAAGATAGAAGATATTTTAGTAATAAGTGATGATTTAGCTCTACCAATTGGTACCTATCGCTTACGTTCTCAAGGAAGTGCTGGTGGTCACAATGGATTAAAGAATATAGAAGAATGTTTAAAAAGTAATAAGTATAATAGATTAAGGATTGGGATTAATTCAGAAACAAGAAATTTAATGGATCAAGTTTCCTTTGTTCTTTCTAAGTTTACTAGTGAAGAAGAAAAAAAATTAATAGAATTAGAACCAATAGTTAATAATATAATTAATGATTATGCAGATAAAAAATTTGATTTAATAATGAATAAGTATAATCACAGAAAGTAGGAAGTTATGAATCTTATTGATAATTTATTTTCAAATCTATCTATTAAATCAGTTTCTTTAGACAATATGTCTGAGGAACTTTTTGCGATGTATGTATGGCAAATATTGAATAAAAAGAATAAGAACGTTTTATTAGTAACCTCTACTTTAATTGAAGCAAATAAACTATTTCAAAAAATAAGTCTTTATACAAACGATGTTTATTTATTTCCAATGGATGACTTTTTAACAAGTGAAGCTATTGCTATATCACCAGATTTACTTATCACTAGACTAGAAACTTTAAAAGCTATTCAAAATGATAAACCACTGATTGTAATTACTCATTTAATGGGATATTTACATTTTTTACCAAATAAAAAAATATACAAAGATAATATACTAACACTATCAACTGATATGGAAGTATCGCATAAAGACTTAATAGAAAAATTGCAATTATTAGGTTATAAAAGAGAAACTATTGTAACAAAGACTGGAGAGTTAGGAGTTCGTGGTTTTATAATAGATTTATTTCCGCTAGGAGAAAATCATCCTATCAGATTAGAATTTTTTGGAGATACTATTGAATCCATTAGAACATTTGATGAAAATACGCAAAGGTCATTGGAGCATCTAGATAAAATAACTATCTATCCTTGTACTGAATTTTTAGTTGATACACCATTAGATGAAGATGAAACGCCAAAGCCACTAGATAATTACATAAAAGTTGATTCAATACAAGACTATTTAACAGATTCAGTAACTATATATAAGGATCCAAATTCAATAAAAATAGTTTATGAAAATATAGTAAAGGACGTAAAAGATTACACAGAAGAAAAAAATATAAAAACTACTAGATTCTTCTTTCCTTATGAGGAAAAGTATCAGGAAGATGCTATTCTTTATTTTTCCATTGATAGTGCTATAGAAGCTAAAAAAGAGATTATTTCATTTGATACTAAAAACCCACCTCAGTTTTATGAGGATACAGAGTCTATTGAAAAGTACTTATCAGAATCTTTGATGCATTCTAAAACTATAATAATTTCTTTAAAAGATTATCAAAAGAAAAGTTTAATGAATAAATTGAATCTTCCTTCTATTGATACTAATTTAACCAATATAGAATTAGGAAAAATAAACTATATATCACTAGAAATGGAAGAGGGATTTATTTATAAAGATTATATATTTTTAACTGCAAATGAATTGTTTCAAAAGAAAACTATTAATAAAAAGTATAAAACCAACTTTAAATATGGTAGTAAAATTACTGATATAAATAAACTTGAAATAGGTGATTATGTCGTTCATCAAAGTTGTGGTATAGGTATATATAATGGTTTAAAGACTTTAAAACAAGGTGATCAATTAAAAGATTATGTTGAGGTATTATATCAAGATAATGATAAACTTTATATTCCTGTGGAAAAAATAGACTTACTGTTAAAGTACTCCTCAAAAGAAGGCGTAGCTCCTAAAATATACAAACTAGGTGGAAATCAATGGCAAAAGGTTAGAAGCAGAGTTAAATCTAAGGTACATGATATGGCTCTTGACTTATTAAAACTTCAATCTGAAAGAGAAAGTAGAAAAGGATTTGCATTTTCTAAAGATGATAGTATGCAAAAAGAGTTTGAAGCTAACTTTGCTTATCAACCAACAAAAGACCAATTATTAGTAACTTCTCAAATAAAAGAAGATATGGAACAACCACATCCAATGGATAGATTATTAGTAGGGGATGTAGGCTTCGGTAAGACAGAGGTTGCTTTTAGAGCCATATTTAAAGCAATACTTGATCAAAAACAAGTTCTATTTCTATGTCCAACTACTATTTTATCTAATCAACATTATGAAACAGCCATGCAAAGATTTGAATCTTTTCCTATAGAAATAGGACTACTTAATAGATTCACCTCTAAAAAGGAGACTGATAGAATAATAGCTGGTTTAAAAGATGGAACAATAGACTTAGTTATTGGTACCCATAGATTGTTGAGTAATGACATTAGACCAAAAGACCTGGGATTACTAGTAATAGATGAGGAACAGCGCTTTGGGGTTAGACAAAAAGAAAAAATTAAAATGTATAAGAGTAATATAGATGTGCTAACACTAACTGCTACTCCCATACCAAGAACTTTACAAATGTCTATTACCGGTTTAAGAAGTATGTCATTAATAGAAACACCACCTGTTAATAGATATCCAGTTCAAACTTATGTATTACCTGTTAATAAAACATTAATTAAGGAAGCTATTAACAAAGAACTAGCTCGTGATGGACAAGTTTTTGTACTATATAATCATGTTAGTGATATTGATGATAAAGTGACTGAAATAAGTAATTTAGTAGAAAATGCTAGAGTAATATCAGCTCATGGTCAAATGGATAAAAATGAAATAGAAGACAAAATGATGCAGTTTATAAATCATGAAGCAGATGTTTTAGTTTGTACTACTATAATAGAAACAGGTATAGATATTCCAAATGTAAATACACTAATTATCTTAGATGCCGACCATTTTGGACTTAGTCAACTTTACCAAATAAGAGGTAGAGTTGGTCGTAGTAATAAAATAGCATATTGTTATTTAATGTATGAAGAAGGTAAAATCTTAACAGAAACAGCTACAAAAAGACTAAAAGTAATAAAAGATTTCACCTCATTAGGAAGTGGCTTCGCAATTGCAACTAGGGATTTATCAATAAGAGGTGCTGGAGATATTTTAGGTAGTGAACAAGCAGGCTTTATTGATAGTGTAGGAATAGATTTATATTTAAAAATGCTAGAAGAAGAAACTAAGAAATTAAAAGGTGAAGAAATAACTGAAGATGAAAATACACAACCACTAATTTCTGTATCAACCCATATTTCTGATTCTTATGTAAAAGAACAAGACTTGAAAATAGAAATACATAGAATAATTAATCAAATAGATAGTAAAGAATCTTTAGAGAAAACTAGACAAGAGCTAGAAGATAGATTTGGAAAGCTTAATGAAGATATGATTATATATATGTATGAAGAATGGTTTGAAAAGTTAGTTAAAAAGTTAAGTATTAAGAGAGTTCATCAGACCAAAAACACAATTGAAATTACTATTTCTGCTAGTCAGATAAAAGATGGAGAAAACTTATTTAGAACTGCTTTTAAGATAAGTCCAATGTTTAGATTTAGGTCTACAAGTACTGAAGTAACTATAATACTAGATACTATTAAATTAGATAAACATCCAATATATTATCTTACAGAGTTATTATCACAGTTAGATCAATTAGCCTAATCAGCCTAATCAACTTGACTTATTAAGAAACTATTGTTATTCTTAAATAGAAAAAGGTAAGGTATATAAATATGAAACAAGAAGAATTATTAGAGCAACATTTATCAATCTATTTGAACTCAATAGAAGAATTAATTAAAAATAACAGTTATTCTCTAGTGGAAGATGATTTATTACCACTATTTAAGAAACCGCCATTAGAAACGATGGATACTATTAAACAAAGAATGTTATCATTAGGAAAACACTATCAAGTAATAATTAATACTGAGCAATTAGATAAATCATTGGAAATATATAGAAATTCTATGCAAAAAAAGATAAAATCACTAAAAAAATATCGAGAAGATTATTTGATTAAAGACATAAGGCAAAAAGCCAAAGATACTAAAGATGGAACCTTTAAAATATTAAAGAAAGACTTAACTTCATTGGATAAAAATCTAAAAAAGGAAATTAAAGTTGAAATAGAAAATGACATGCAAAAAATAATAAATAATATACCAAACTTCTTCCAAACAAATGAGATAGCAGATAAGCTTCAAAAGGATGCTACAAAATATTTTAAAACAACTTATCCAAGAAATTTAATGGAAACTATAGATATGAAAGTCATTGTAAAAAATACAACATTGATAAATGGAGTTAATGAACAAACTGAACACTTTATCTTTGCTAAAGAAAACTCACATCTCTTTGATTAGAGATGTTTTCATTTGGAAATAATTACCACATAAAAAACTATCTTCTACTGTATATAATAATAATATATAGATTTTAATAGTATAAAATGGGCAAAACTTGAGAAAATACTACTAGAAAAGAAGGGAGCATTTTATGAAATCAACAGGCGTAGTAAGAAGAATAGATGATTTAGGGAGAATTGTATTACCAAAAGAAATAAGAAAAACATTACGCATTAGAGAAGGTGAATCCTTAGAAATATATACTAATGGTGAGGAAATAGTTTTAAAAAAATTTACATCATCATCAGATTTAAAAGAAATATCACAGAATTTAATTGATACCATAACTAATACTATTAAGAATAGTATCCTTGTAGCAGATCGTGATAATATTATTGCTGGAAGTGGTCCATTAAAAAAAGAATTTATTAGTAAACATATTTCAAGCGAATTAGAAAATATATTGCTCAATAATGAAAAAACTAGTAAGTATAGTGTTGAATATAAAAAAATAATAGAATCAGATAGTAAGTCTAATAAAGTATTTGATTATTTAGTAAATCCTATTCTGTCAGAGGGAGAAGTTATTGGTTTAATACTAATAATAGATGTACATACAGGAAAAATGTTTAGTGAAGAACAAGAACATATGGCTCAGATAATTTCACAATTTTTAGAAAAATATCTTGAAGAGTGAATAAATTTATGGTAAAGTAAATCTGTCAAAAGCATTGATGGAGAGGCAAATAGAACCTTTTAGTAATAGAGACTTCGGTTGGTGGAAAAGAAGCAAAAAAGACTATGTTGCTATGGCTCTTGAGTTGTTATATCGATATGTAGGTATAATCGTTATTGAAGCGTTATTTCAAATAAGATGTGCAAGTTATTGTGAACAAAGGTGGTACCGCGGAAATATTTCGTCCTTTGAACAATAGCTTTTTTAATTTTTAAGGAGGAAAGAGATTATGAAAAAATATTACATTAGTACAGCAATTACGTATACTTCAGGTAAACCACATATAGGTAATACCTATGAAATAGTTTTGGCAGATACAATTGCAAGATACAAAAGACTTAAAGGATATGATGTTTATTTTCAAACAGGTACAGATGAACATGGTCAAAAAGTAGAAGAAAAAGCCAAAAAAGAAGGAAAAACACCTCAAGAATTTACTGATGAAGTAGCTAGTGAAATAAAAAGAATTTGGAATTTAATGAATACTAGTTATGATAAATTTATAAGAACTACTGATAAAGAACATGAAAGAGTAGTTCAAAATATTTTTCAAAAGTTATATGATCAAGGTGATATTTATTTAGGTGAATATGAAGGTTGGTATTGTCTTCCTTGTGAATCATTTTTTACTGATAGTCAATTAGTAGATGGTCATTGTCCAGATTGTGGTAGAGAGGTTAAAAAGTCTAAAGAAGAAGCTTATTTCTTTAAGATGAGTAAATATCAAAAGAGATTGGAAGAGTATATAGAAACACACCCTCATTTTATAGAACCTGAATCTAGAAAAAATGAAATGATTCAAAATTTCTTAAAACCAGGATTACAAGATTTATGTGTTTCAAGAACAACATTTAAATGGGGAATACCTGTCCCTTTTGATACAAAACATGTTATTTATGTTTGGATTGATGCCTTAACAAACTATATAACCTTCTTAGGTTATGATACTAAGGACCAAAGTGAAAACTTTAAGAAGTACTGGCCAGCTAATCTTCATTTAATTGGTAAAGATATTTTAAGATTCCATACTATTTATTGGCCTATTATCTTAATGGCTTTAGATTTGCCATTACCAGATAAAGTATTTGGTCATCCTTGGTTATTAATGGGAAATGATAAGATGAGTAAGAGTAAAGGTAATGTTTTATATGCCGATGATTTAGTAGAAAAATTTGGTGTAGACACAGTTCGTTATTATTTGCTTCATGAAATACCTTTTGCTCAAGATGGTAATATCACGAGTGAATTATTAGTAAGTAAACATAACTCTGATTTAGCTAACATTTTAGGTAATCTAGTTAATAGAACATTAACTATGGCAATTAAATACTTTGATGGAGAAATAACTAATAAAAATGTTAAAGAATCATTAGATAATGAATTTGTTACCAAAATAAACGAACTAGATAAAAAGGTTGAAAAAGCAATGGATGAGCTACAAGTATCAAACGCCATCAGTGAAATATTTGAAGTATTAAGATGCAGCAATAAATATATAGATGATACAACTCCTTGGGTTTTAGCAAAAGATGATACTAAGAAAGATAGATTAGAAACCGTAATATATAACTTATTAGAATCAATCAGAATCTGCGGCTCTTTACTATATCCATATTTGCCAGATACAAGCAATTCTATATTAGAACAATTAAATACTACTGATAAAGATTTAGTATATAAAGAAAATAATACTTATAAAGTTAATAAACCATCAATTTTATTTGAAAGATTAGATATAAATAATTTGTAAAAATATTGTCAAGTTGAAAAATAAATTAAAAAACTATATTTATTTTTCAGCAAAATATGATATATTCGTATCGTGTGGTAGTAGTAAGAAGTATAGAAAGAGGGTACTTTTTATGGATGAGGCTACGGGAATAGGAATATGTCATCTAGCATTCATATTACTTTATCTTGGAGTTGTTTTTACAGCCGTAACGGGGCGTAATATGCTTGATATATTCTATGCAATATTTCTATCAGTTTATTTTGTAAGAATCTACATTTATAAGAGAAAAAATAAAAATAGTTTGCTAAATAAGTAGACTATTTTCTTTTAGGAGGAATAAAAATGTTTATAGATACACATTGTCACTTAAGTAAAAAAGATTATGAAGATATTTCTAAAGTTATAGAAGATAATAGAAATGCTAATGTTTTAAGAATAATAATATCAGGTTGTACTAGGGAAGACTTAGATGAAACTATAGAGATAATTAGTAATTATCCTGATGTTTATGCAACTATTGGGTATCATCCAGAAGAAGCAGAGAATATTGAAGAGCAAGATTTAGTTAAATTAGAACAGTTATTATCATTAGAAAAAATAATTGGTATAGGAGAAATAGGTCTAGACTATCATTATTCATCAGAAAATAAAGAAAAACAGCAACAACTATTTGAATATCAGCTATCATTAGCAGAAAAGTATAATCTGCCTATAGTAATTCATACAAGAGATGCTACCAATGATACTATTAATATCTTAAAGAAATATAACGTAAAAGGAATTATCCATTGCTTTAGTGGTAGTTATGAAACTGCTTGTCAGTATATAAATATGGGATTTTTATTAGGAATAGGTGGAGTAATAACTTTTAAGAACTGTCAACTAAAAGACACTGTAAAGAAATTGTCTTTAAAAAACATTGTTTTAGAAACAGATAGTCCTTATTTATCACCAGTTCCATATAGAGGAAAAACTAACTCCTCTAAGAATATTCCTATAATAGCAGAGTTTTTAGCCAAAGAGTTAGAACAAGATATAACTATTATAGAAAAAAACACTACGGAAAATGTAAAATTATTGTTTACAAAATTGAAATAAAAAGCAAAAAATCTTCTTGCCTTACGTTTTTAACTGTGTTATATTTGTTTTGTAAAGGAGGTTAGACGAAGATGAACAATAACAATTCATCAAAACAAATTTTGTTATCTGTACTAGGAGTTGCAATTTTAGTAGTAGCTGTAGTAGGTATTTCATTCGCTGCATTTACTTATTCTAGAGAAGGAGATAATCCTAATACCATTACAACCGGTACTATTACAATGAGCTATAGTGAAGATAATAACGGTATTAAGTTAGAGAATGCGTTACCAATGACAGATCTAGCAGGAAAAGCATTAACTGATGAAAATCAATATTTTGACTTTACTGTTTCTTCAACTATATCTGGTACTGCTACTATCAATTATGCAGTAACAGCTGTTAAAACAGGTGATAGCACTCTTCCAGATACAGGTGTAAAAGTTTACTTAACAAAACGTTCTGATAATACTTCATCTATGACAGAAACTGCTGTTTCAAGCTATCCTACTAAAGTTAGTGCTTTAGATAAGGTAGATACCACTGTTAAAGCAAATACTGGTGCTATTGAAGGTGAATATCTTTTAGATCAAGGCACTTTTACTGCTAATAATGAATCTACTGCTAAGACTCAATCTGTATACTATCGTTTAAGAATGTGGGTTGCAAATGATTATGCAGAAACTAATGATGGTGTATCTGGACAAATTACTCAAAAGACCTATACTTTAAAAGTAAATGTCTATGGTACAGCAGCAGCTCAACAATAGTTTAACAAATAAAGTGTCTAATCTCTGACACTTTTTCTTTTGTTAAAAAAAACTCTTGTTAAAATGTATAGATGTGTGATATCTTTATATTGTAAGGAGGTTAGACAAAGATGAACGAAAATAATTCTAATTCATCAAAACAAATACTTATTTCTATACTTGGTGTTGCTATTTTAATAGTAGCAGTAGTAGGTATTTCGTTCGCAGCATTCACTTATGTTGGAACAGGTACCACAACAAATACCATTACAACTGGTACTATTACAATGAGTTATACTGAAGCTACTAATGGTATTACGTTAAGTGACGCTCTACCTATGACAGATGATGCTGGAAAGGCACTAAATGGTGATGGCCAATATTTTGATTTTACAGTTAATGCCAAAATTGTAGGTAAAGGTACTACTACAATTAATTATGTGATTACTGCAACAGAAGTTACTACTAGTTTACCTAACACAGGTGTTAAAGTATATTTAACAAGTAATTCTGATCAAACAGTAGAATTAGCACCAGCTTTAGTGTCTGAATTACCTTTAACTCAAGCAGGAAATAGTGCTGGAGCAACAGCTGGAGAACGTATTTTAAAATCAGATTCTATATCTACAACAGATACTTCAGTTGATGAAACTACTACATATCGTTTAAGAATGTGGGTAGATCAAAATTATGAAGCACCTTCAACACAACAAGTTTATTCAATAAAAGTAAATGTCTATGGTGCAGCAGCAGCTCAGTAGTATTAAGTGTTCTTATTGAAAAGTGTCTAATCTCTGACACTTTTTTCTTTACCGTAAAATAAAAATATGCTACAATTTAGACAGAATAGGAGAGGTATGTTATGAACGATGATAAGTTAAAAAATGATGAATTAAAAGAAGAAAAGAATGGAAAACTTTATTTTATACTACTAGCTTTATTATTAGTAGTATTACTTGCAATAGGAATATCTGCTGTAGCTGTTACAGTAACTAAAAAAGGTGATAAAGTTAACACCATAACTACTGGTAATATTTCTCTTGATTATACTGAAGATACTAATGGTATAACTATCACTAATGTTATGCCATTAACAGATGCCGCTGGCAAAAAACTATCAGGAACAGATCAATATTTTGATTTTAGTGTAATTTCTACCATAACTGGGCAAGCTAATATTACCTATGAAATATCCGCTCTAAAATTAGCTAAATCTACTTTAGACGATAAAGATGTAAAATTATACTTAGAGAAAAAAGAATCTGGAGTATATAAAGAAGTAATGAAACCAACTACCTTTTCTCCATTAGCCAGTAAGTCAGACATAGGTAGTGAAGAAGGAACAATGATTTTATACAAAGATACAGTAAAAAGTAGTCAAACTGATCATTATCGTTTAAGAATGTGGTTAGATGAAAATGCTAAAATTGATAACATATCAAGAACTTTTACAGTTCAAGTAGCAATCCATGCCACAGCCAAACTAAATAAATAACTTTTCTTTTAAAACCTCTTAAAGTGTGATATATTTATAATAGTGTGAATGATAAGTGGGTGATATAATTGAAAGAAAATGAAATAACAATACCTTTTTCTGATCTTTCTTTTTTTGAAAAAACCAAAAGAATAATACATTATATTTTTACAGTTATTATGTATTCTGTTTTTCTAATAATGATTTTAGTATTTCTAGTAATTATTATTAACTTCATTGATCAAAAGAATAATTTGAAAAAAGGATTACAAAAGCCGGCTCTAGTATCAGCTTATACAATAGTAAGTCCAAGTATGGTACCAAATATCAATGTACTTGATGTAATTATAACTACAAGAGTAAGTGATCCATCTAAAATAAAAGTTGGTGATGTAATAACCTTCAACTCGACTGATTATCGAAGCTCCGGTGTAACAGTAACCCATAGAGTTAAAAAAATTGAAAAAACTAGTGATGGCAAATACCTGTTTACAACTAAAGGGGATGCAAATAATACTGAAGATGCTACAAGACAACCATTTAGTAGTATATATGGAAAAGTATTACTTCGTTTACCAAAGTTAGGATATATACAGTACATATTAAGTAGCGTACTAGGTTGGGTATTGTTAATTATAGTACCAACAGTATTAATAATAGGAGCAGACATAATTAAAATAATAAAGACTATAAAAAACGATCCAAATTTGAAAGATAAGAACAAGAAAAAAGCATCAAAATCTTTAAAAAAAACTAATCTGAAGAAAGAAAGGAGTAGATATAAATAATGGGTAAAAAAATATTTTTAGTATTCAGTGGAATTTTATTGTTTGCATTTATTGTTAGTACGGCATTTTTATGGTATAAGGCTTTCTATTATAACAATCTTGGAGTTGTTAGTTCTCTCCAAGTCAAAAAAGAAAGTGAAGAAGTAGCTCTTACAGAAAACTTATTTCCAATGTCAGAAGAAGAAGCAGAATCTGTTCCTAATTATAAATTTAGTGTTAAAAATGTTAACGACTTTAAAAGTAGATATGAAGTAGTTTATAAAGAACAAGAAGTTTCAGGTAAACAAAAACTATCTAAAAGTCAATTAGCTTATCAACTAATATTAAATGGGAAAATTATCAAAAAAGGAAACTTATCAGACTTAAAAAATAATATTTTAGACGATAGATACATAATGCCAAATAATAATAATCAATATGAATTAAAAGTATATATTTCTGAGTCAGCTAAAGATACGGCATGGCAGAATAAGTCTTATGCCTATAAAGTGGATATAAATGCTAAGGAGGAGAATTAATGAAAAAAGTATTATTTGAATACATAAATATATTTGCCTATGTTATCGTTGGACTTGCTTTTGGTTTTTCTTTTTTCTTATTATTTTTAAACTTTTATCATTATAAAGAATTAAACACAAAAATAAATGTAAGTACCGATGTTGTTACTAATAAAGAAAAAACAACAGAAAAATTAAATAAAATTAAAAATAATGCATCACTATATCAGCAAAATACCTATAATGGAAAAAACAATATATATGATATGAATGCTATACAAATTAAATTAAATAGTTGTGTAAAAATATTTGAGAGCGAAGAGTATAATGATTTAGCCAATAAAGAAACTGTGGAACTAAAAGATGTTTATAAACTAGGAAAGTTTTATCAAAATAAGGTATTAAATGATTGCGTTGTTATGCAAATAAATAGTCTAGCAGAAGAAAATTCATCATTCTCAATTGCTAGTTTATCAACAATTAGACCTTTTCTTAAAACTAATATTAATCAGTTATTAACAAGTAATGGATATATCACTTCAAGTCTAGAAAATGCTGATAATTATTACTTTACTAATGACATAAGTAGATCTAGTATCTTTTTCTTAGCAAAAGATAGTTATAGTGCTATCAATAAAAATTATCAAAATACTTTAGACTTTCTAGTAGAGATATCAGAATGGTATCGTAATGAAGTGGTAGGAGGCTAAAATGAAAAAAATACTAAATATAATGTTTGCTATTTTAAAATATATATTACTACTAGGAGCCTTTGCTATAACATTATTTATCATTGTAAGAATGAATGCAAGACTTAATAAAAGCTTTAGTACAGTAATTCCTGAATTTATTCCATTTTTGTTAGTTTTCTTATTATTTGTGATAAATCTTATATTTAAACAAGATGGAGTAAATAATAACATATTCTATAATTTAACTTCATGTATAGTTTTTGCTACTATCATAGTAGTTGGTTATAGAGCCTTTGCTGATAAGAATATGGTACTTAATGAAAAGTATGGTTATGGAGTAGACTTTAACTATTTCAATACATTTATCGCATATATGAAGATTATGTTATATGCACTAGTCGCTTCTAATATTTTATTTATGATACAACCAAAGGAAAAGTCGAAATAATAAACTTTTTCTTTTTTTATACAATAGGAAATTTATAAAAAGTTTTAAATAGTTGTTGCAAACGTTTGTTTTATGCGATATACTATATTCTAATGAATTGAGGTGGTCATATGAAAGTACTTAAAGGATATGTTTTTAGAC
>CAVLCG010000032.1:0-13411 GCA_963661445.1 bacterium
TGGTATCATGATATTCTGGTCATATGCAGATTTACCCTTTTTAGTATTATTGTAAGCATCAATTCTATTCCTCAAAAAAATATTATAGATAAGTCTAGCAGAACTGATAGTTTTATTTATAAAATCTTTTGCTCTACATTTGGATAAAGTCTAAAAACATTTCCTTTAAGTACTTTCATATAGCCACCTCAATTCGTTAGAATATAATATATCATACAAAACAATTGTTTGTGATAATTGCTTAAACCTTTTTATAACTTTCCTATTGTATAAAAAAATTGAAGTTTTGCTTTAATCTTTTTGTGGTGGGTTTAATTTGCATACCCCTCTTTCATTCAGCAATAATCTAAACGCACTTTCCTTATATATAAAAACATATTATTACCCCTATATTAGATAGATTTAATATTCCAGTTTCTACAAGAAAATATCTAGTGGGATTCTATCTAAACGGAATAATAGCTATAATTAAAATTTGGCTAGAAGATGATTGTAAGGAAAGTATTATTGATATTGAAAAGATAATTATTAATTGTGTGAAAAAATAGCAAATTAAAGGAATCACTAATATTCATAATGATTCCTTTTTCATATCATTTTATAAATAATATATCTAAAATTAGTTATGTAATAAGAAATTAATTATTTGATTAACATCATCTTCGGTTAATGATATAACTTCGCCGACTAATCCAATAATGGGGTGAATACCGTCTTTTTTATGAAAGTCTGAGCCAATTGTTGTTTTTAAATTATGTTTTTTAGCAAAATCATTCCAGCGTGTTATGTCATTATGCTTAACATTATTGCGATCTATATAAATATAATTTGTTTCTATTCCATCTGGTTGCATTTCTATAACCAACTTTTCAATATCTTCTTCTGTTAGATTATCTTCATAGCTATATGCAACAGGATGAGCTAAAATAACTTTACCACCGGCTTTATGTATAAGAGAAGAGGCTTCTTTTGGTGTAATTGTTTCTTTCTTTACATAGGCAGGACAACCTTCATTCATAACAGTTTCTATAAATTCTCCCATTTGTGGAACATAACCAAAGACCTCTTTTAATTTAGTCTCATTTTCCTTGTTTCCTATTACATCATTGGCAATATGAGCTTTCGTTACGGCATCAATTTTATCTAATTCATCTACTGCTATTTTATATCCTAATTCTTCTAACTTTTTAGCAACATTTCTTAAATATATGTGTCTAGCATTTCTTAAATTATATAGTTTTTCTCTAAATTCTTTATTGTTTAAATCAAAATTATAACCTAAAACGTGTATTCCACATTTCTTAGTTTTAGTAGAAATTTCCACACCTATTATTAAGTTGATATTTTTTTCTTTTGCATATTCAAAAAGTTCTTCGTTATAAGCATCAATTGTATCATGATCACATATTGCAATAGTACTTACTTTATTTGCTAAGGCCTCGTCTATAACTTCTTTTGGTGTTAAAGTACCATCTGAGCAAACAGTGTGAATGTGTAAATCAATTAATTTTTCCATGAATTTATTCTCCTTTTATATAGTTTTTGTAATGTTTTATTTTCAAATCTCCTTTTCACAGAATCAGGAGATACTGAATCAAGTATTTTAACAGTTTCTTCATCTGTTAACTTAGAAGCAACAATACCTCTAGCATAATCAAGCTTTTGTTTTAGAGTTTCTTCAAAGTTAAATTCACTCATACTATATAAGAAATCTAAGGTAAAATTATAAGCTTCATCATCTTTTTGCCATTTTTTTCTTAGTGAATCTGGCAGTATAGGTAGATATGGTATAGTATTTGTTTTAACTGAATTAAGAACTATAAAAGGAATTTGATCTAATAGTTTACTTAATTCTGAATACTTTATAACATGAATATCAAGTGGTAGCATTTTTCTAGGCATTTTACCATTTTTTAAATCATTAATAGTTTCTTTAAAATCATTAATAGTTTGGATAGGATTTACATCTGATGTATGCATATCAAGAGAATCGAATGTTTCCTTTAATTCTTTTTTAGCATCCTCCACCTTAGAATCTTCACATACCATCCACATATCAATATCTGGTAGACGATTTATTATTTTTCTAGGTTTTAATTCCTTTTCTAGCTTAGGACAAGGTATACAAATTTGTTTTAAATCTTCCATATAAGGACCGTTTATTGGTAGACAACTTTCACAAGGCCATTTTTTTAACTTCGATTTTAATATAGTACTTTTTAATTCCTCATTGTAACGTAATTGTTCTTGAATAACAGGTAATTTCCCCTCAAAATTTTTATCTAGTGCATAAAACGGATAGCCAGTTCCAAATGATCCACAATATCCTGTTGTAAACTGCATAACATTGTTAATGATATCAATATTCTTCTTTATATATGCTTTTTTAATATTACTATCCTCAAAATTACTTCTTTCAAATCTGTTTGAACCCTCTACAGCTTCTAAACAAATATTCATATGACTTCCCCCCTTTAATTTTTTAGAAAAGATTAACAAGTATAATAGCTATTTACAAAGTTATCTTTTTCTACATATTATCTTTTAATACATTATTACCATTATTTATTCGTTACTCTAACTTCAACGGTTAATGTATAAAAAAATATGCTGATATTGTATCATGAGATAATAATATAAGTCAATCTTATTTTGAGTAAAGTGACTGAATTATATGATTAATCTATGATAACGTCTTAAGCGTTAGATATATTACTTGTTCAATTCTAAATATAATTTTATGTTTTAGTTGCTGTTAGTATTTATTAAATTACTATAATATTTAATCTTACCATTTAAAACATCTTCATAGAAATTTTGCTTTTTATAAATATAGTTAATACTGTCATCTATTTCTTTTTTCTTATTATTAAGTTCCAAAAGTTTATCATTTAATATTTCTTTTCGTCTAGGAATAGAAGTTTCACCTTCTAGACAAAGTAGCATATACTCCTTAATCTCTTTAATACTCATTCCACATCTCTTAAGACAAGTAAGAGTATCTAACCAAGCAAGATCTTTATCATCAAATACTCTATAGTTATTTTTATCTCTTTTAACATTAGGAACTAATCCCTCATTGCAATAATACTTTAAAGTATCATAAGATAGATTTCTTATTCTACATACTTCTTTCATTGAATATAACATTTTATCACCCCACCTATTTTATTACTTTTTCTTTAACTAACCTTGGAATAGTACGTAACATGTAAGTACATTGATCATTTAGCATCCAGTAGTTTTCTAATCTATTAAATGATTCAGCTATATCAGAAAGCTTGTTAACATCTTTATCTTTATTTGTTGATAGTAGTTTCTTACTTAACTCTTCTTTAGAGTAATCTGATTTAATTTTATCTTGTTTAAATAAGTCCTCAACAGTAAGTATTATTTGTCGCTTTGAATTTACTTGATTAGTAATTTCTTTCATTTTAAGTAATTGTTCATTTGTATAAGAATACTTATTTTGAATACATCTATCAAAGTAAGTTAGTAATAAATCAGTTTGACTATTGTCTAATAGCTCATAATCTAACATATATGAAATCATATCTAGTTTTTTATCAATCATATCATATCTCTTATAAAAAGGCTCTTCATCATATTCTATTCTTGCAAAAGGCCTTGCAAAAAAATCAAATATCGTATAACCAGAAGTGAATGGTTCTATGCCTAAATCAACCTTATAATTATGCAAGATGTAATCTGCTAACTCCAAACCGAGATTCTGTGGATTTACAGCTAAATTACCAAATACAGTTTCATTTCTTTTATATATACTGTTTTCAAACGGAGCGGTATAAGTTTTTACATGATTAATATCAAAACTTTTCTCTAATAACTTAGTTTCTGATGCTAAAACAATAAGTTTCAATAATTTTAGAGCATCAACATTAGTTTCTCTTGCTAAGTATATACCTAGCTCATTTAAATTTTCTAAATCTCTAGTAGTATCATTCAATATATGAATTCCACTTTCTACATAACAGTTCATAATAACACCTCTCGTTGTTAATTATTATAGCATAGATATTAATAAACTAAAGTGAAAGCTTAAAAAATTTACGCCCTTTAATTTTCTTCCAAACATAAGTACCCCATGGAGCTAATTATTATAAGTTATTTCTAATTAAATGGAAAGTTTTTTCTAGTTTTTCATAGACTTAAATGAAAAGTAATATGTCAAGGGATAAGTAAATTTAGAAAAAAAGTTTAAAAGAATATATCTATTATGTTATAATACAAAGGAAGAAACGGGAGAGTGATAAAAAAGTGTTATTATTAACAAAGGCAGTCTTTGCTGTCATGATTGGCTTTTTATTTAGTGTTTGTCTAGGGCTTATTTTAGTACCTATTCTAAAAAAGCTACATGTAGGCCAAACAATTAGTGTTTATGTTGGAGAAAGTCATAAAAAGAAAGCTGGTACTCCAACGATGGGTGGAATTATTTTTATTTTACCAACAGTTCTTATTATGCTAGCTTTATTATTTTTAGGTAAGGTCTCCTACACTGATAACTTAGCTATCGTTTTGTTAGTATTTTGTGGGTTTGCTATTATTGGTTTCTTAGATGACTTTTTATCACTTAGAAAACATAATAATGAAGGTTTAACAACTTACCAAAAACTATTTGGACAAATTATTATTTCTACTATATTTTTCTATATCTATATGAAAAATGGTGGACAAACATCGTGGGTTGTCGGAACACTTCATATTGATATTGAAATGAAATGGCTCTATGGTCTATTTATTCTTTTAATCTTAATCGGTTCTAGTAACGCGGTTAATTTAACAGATGGATTAGACGGACTGGCTGGTAGCCTATCAGCCATTGCTTTTATAGCTTTTGCTTTAATTTCATTTATGGTTGGCTTTGAAGATATTGGAATATTTTGCTTAGTTCTAGTTGGTTCACTTATCGGTTTTTTAGTTTACAATACCCATCCTGCCAAGATATTTATGGGAGATACTGGAAGCCTAGCCTTAGGTGGTGTTATGGGAGCAGTTGCTATTTTAACGCATAGAGAATTAACTTTACTTGTAGTAGCTTTAGTATTTGTAATTGAAACATTATCAGTTATTTTACAAGTCATTTGGTTAAGATTATTTCATCATAAGTTATTCTTAATGACCCCACTTCATCATCATTTTGAAAAACTTGGTTGGAGTGAAACAGATATAGTTAAGTTATTTTGTACATTTGGTCTTATTCTTGCTATGTTAGGTATTTTATTTGGAGTTTGGTTATAGAAAGGAGATAATTTTCTTTTGAAAAAACGGTTTGATTTGCCTTTACTAATCACCGTAATACTCTTACTAATATTTGGACTCATAATGATTTATTCTGCTAGTAGTATTTGGGCAGAATATAAGTTTCATGATAGTTTCCACTATGTGAAACAGCAAGCATTATTCACAGTAGCAGGACTTATACTAATGAACTTTATTTCTAAGATAGATTATAAAATCTATTACAAAAAGGCAAATATCATTTTAGGTATTTGCTTTTTATTATTAATTTTAGTTTTAGTGCCTTTTATTGGTAGTGTTAGAAATGGTAGTAGAAGTTGGTTTGGAATCGGTCCTTTTGGTATACAACCTAGTGAAGCAGCTAAACTTGGGCTTATTATTTTTACTAGTAAATATTTAAATAATTCTGATAAGTATTTAAAGGATCTAAGAAGAGGTATCTTACCAATTCTAGGTGTTACTTTTCTAGCTTTTGGTCTTATTATGCTACAACCAGATCTTGGTACTGGTCTTGTTCTAATGGTCAGTATTATCGCTCTTTTATTTATTGCTGGTCTTGATATGAAATTTTTCTATGGAGCTTTTGTTTTAGGAGTTATTGGTACTTGTCTTTTAATTGCTATTGCCCCTTATCGAATGAATAGAATAACATCATTTATTAATCCATGGAAAGATCCTTTAGGAACTGGTTTTCAAATGATTCAGTCAATGTATGCTATTGGTCCTGGAGGACTTCTTGGACAAGGGTTCTTAAACTCTAGACAAAAACACTTTTATCTACCTGAACCACAAACCGATTTTATCTTTTCAATTGTTTGTGAAGAGTTTGGAGTTGTTGGTTGTATATTTGTCTGTGCTCTATTTTTTCTTCTATTTTATTTTTCCTTAAAAATTTCTTTAAATGCTAAAAATCTATTTGCTAAATATTTATCGTTTGGTATAGCCTTTCAAATGTTATTTCAAGCTTCGATGAACCTAGCAGTGGTCGTTGGACTTATTCCTGTAACTGGAGTTACTCTACCTTTCTTATCTTATGGTGGTAGTAGTTTACTAATAAGTATGATTAGTATCGGTATATTACTTTCTATTGCTAAAGAATAACATAAACCAGAGTAATTTTGAGAGTAAAAAAACAAAAAAGCCCGTCAAATCAAGGCTTTTAAATCAATAATGGTGTCCCAGAGGGGATTCGAACCCATGACACTCGCCTTAGAAGGGCGATGCTCTATCCAGCTGAGCTACTGAGACATACAACACTATTAATATATAATAAACTTGATATTTTGGCAAGGGATTTTAGCAATTTTCTTCAACTTTTTGCAATTTTTAGATTATTTATCATCTTTTAAGCCTTTTTAATACCTCTTGTAATTTCTTCTACACTTTTTGAAACAGTTGGTGTCATCTTCTCTATTCCCTCTTTTGCTACTGGCATAACTTGTTGAGCAGAGAAAGCTAGTATTTCTCTTCTTTTAGCAAAAGTATAAATTGATACTGCAATCATAAGGCTTGCTGCAATAATAAAGCCACCAAACTATAGTATGGAATACTATTATAGGAGTCGAATCTTTTATTAAAAGAACTGCTTGCATCTTCTAGACTATTTTTTAATTGAACAATATTCTTTTGTATAAGAATTATTAGTAGTTGTATCAAAAGTACAAGCTGACATACTATCACTTAAAGCTGTTTCAATAGCACTTATATTTTTCTTTGATTCACTTATACTCTTTTCTAGTTCTTCTATTTTATCTTGTCTTTGATAATAAGCATCATCAAATCCAGTAAATTTTTCTCTTTCTAAACTTTTAATTTCATCTTCTACTGGTTTAATCTCTTCCTCTAATTTTTCCTTACTACTAATAAGGTTTTGTTTTTCTGTCTCTAATTTTTTAGCTAAAGATTCTTTAGTAGTTTCTGAATAATTAGCATTAACTTTATTTTGTTTAGAAAGTCCTATAGCTATTAAACTTCCACCTAATGTTAATCCTATTATTAGTACTATTATTGCTCCTACTATTATGTGTTTCTTATTTTTTTTGATATCTTGCTTCACTTAGATATTCTTTATTTTCCATATCACTTCTATCCTCTCTAGCAAAAGTATAACATAGGAAATTTAAGCGAGCAATCAAAAGAAAATAAAAATTCCCACTTTACAGTGAGAACAATTATTTATTTAGCATATTTAGAAGATTAATTTTAAACATATCTCTTTCAGGATCTGTTTTAGATATCATAACACCTTTATAAGTAGAAAGTTCAGCACGATGTCCTTCATCTAAAATACCTTCTGGAGTAATGTTTGTTAATAACACTACTTTCTTATCAAGATATACAGTATAGTGAACAATTATTTCTCCATGTACTTTAGCAAAAGATTCATCTGTTGGTAATTTAAGTTCATAACTTTCAGTCTTAGCATTTTTATCTTCACTAATTTTCTTACCTAAAAACTTCCCAGAACGAATAGTTGGATAGTATTCAAATGTTAACTTCTTATATGCTAACATATTATACTTTCTAACAGAACGTTCTCTTTTCTTAAAGTTATTTTCATCTAAATATTCAAATATAAATGACTTCTCCATAGCCGTAACCCCCTTCGTTAACCCCTATCCTCTGAAGTTGCTAATATTATACTACAAAGTACCGTATTTGTCAAACATTATCGAACAGGATGGGTAAATTTAACCATTACTATACACTTAGTATATGTGGTTTTTTAATTTAAATCATAGAAACTCCAATAAATTTTTCGTCAATAATTGAGTATAAATAACAAGTAACAGGAATACTTAATTTTTTCTCAATAACTTTCTTATAGCCATTTAATTGTTTTAAATAAGCCTTATCCTGTGTATTTTGTAGCTTATAATCAACAATTATGGCACTATCATTACCTACTAATAATAAGTCTATCTTACCGTGTAACCTAGTATTATTTTCATAATCAAAAAATTCATACTCTTTATAAATTTTCATATTGTTGTTTATTTTAAAGAAGTCTTGATTTAAAAAGTCATTAAGTAGCGTTTTCTCTTTTAAAGTAATATTAGTTGGTAACACTTTATTTTTTATGTCACATCTTTCTAACAATTCATGAATATGGCTTCCATACTCCATAAGCTCTATTTCTTTAATAGTTTTCTTTTCTACTGTTTCTTTAGAAAAATGAAGAGTCTCTTCTTCTTCTAAACTATAATTTGAATTGATAAATGAAAGTGGTTTAATTTCACCTTTAGCTTCTTTAACTATTTCTTTACGGTTTAAATAATCTTTGCTTATATTTTCTATTTCTTTAACATTTATAATATTATTACTAAACTTTAGTAAAACACTCTTCATCATATCCATAAATGAACGATAGTTTAATCTTTCTTCTTTAGCTACTATATCTTCTACTTCTTTTACTTCTTCTTGTTCGGGCATAACTATTATTATTTTTTCTCTTGCTCTTGTTAGTGCCACATAAAATAATCTTATTTTTTCACTAATATCTTCTTGTCTATTTTTAGATACTACTAATTTTTTAGTAATTAAATCGCAAGTCTTTTCTATATCAGGTATAACAATACCATAATTTCTATCAAAGAAAACTGTCTCTTTATTATCTGAATCATTAAATTTCTTAGAAAAACCCGCAAAGTAGCATAATGGATATTCAAGTCCTTTAGAGGTGTGAATAGTCATTACTTTAACACTATTACTATCACTCTTTGATAAAGATAGTTTAACCTCTAAATCAGTATCACATAGACTCTCTAGATAATCAGTCACTTCCAATAGAGTTTTATTTTTCTTTTCTAGATTACTAATCATTTTATAAAAATATTCTACTCTAGCTCTATAAGTAGCAACAGTTCCTATTTTTGTTAATTTATTAGTATAATCAGTTATTTCTAATATTTTATTAAAATATGTAACTGGTGATAGTGTCTCATAATCACTAACTAATTCTTTAAAGTCTTGATATAACTTGCTTTCTTGATACCTATTATCCATTAAGTCATGATAAATTAAAGCATCTTCCATGCTGTATAAGAAGCTTCTAGCAAGTGAAGTATAAACTAATTTAAAGGTAGTATCAAACTCATGCAAATAAATCTTTTTACCTAACAAGAATAAATTCTTAACTATTTCTAAGTCATAAGCAGCTTTAGCATTTTCACTTTGCCAAAGAGTAATTGGTATTTTCAAATATTCAAAGATTTGTTTATATAGAGTAAAGTCTGTTGATCTATCTAGTAATATTGCAATATCTTGATAATCTACCTCTCTTAGTATCTCTTTATCTTTATCAAATACTAATCTTTTAGAAGCAATTTGTTTTTTAATATCACTAGCTATTAGAAAGGCTTCTTTTTCTCTTGTTTCATATTCTTTATCTTCCGTACTATAAGTTAATATTTCCATATCACAATTATCTTCTACTTTAGCCGCATTTTCATAGGTTAAATTACCAAAGATCATAGCATGACCATCTAGGTAATTAGCACCTCCTATTTCTTGGTCCATTATATGACAGAATAAGTCATTAATGGTATTAATAACTTCCCTTCTACTTCTAAAGTTTTTAGATAGGTCTATTACTGTTCCACCATTATGAACTTTATAATTATCATACTTTTCTTGAAATAACATTGGATTAGCATTTCTAAAACGATAAATTGACTGCTTTATATCGCCAACCATGTAAACATTATTTTTTGCTATATAAGAAATAAAGGTTTCTTGAATATCATTAGTATCTTGATACTCATCTATTAGTATTTCTTGATAACTATTCTTTAACTCTTCCCTTACCTCTTCAAATTCTTTAACTAGTTTAATAGCTAATTTTTCAATATCTAGGAAGGTGTAAGCATTTTCTTTCCTTTTATATTCCCATATTCTAGCTCTTAATTTCTTAATTATTTCTAAAATCATTGAAACATAAGGATAAGTGTTTTTTAGTGATGTAATATAATCTTCTTCTTTTTCATAAACCATCAAATCTAATAATTCAGACTGTTTATTATTTATTTCTTTCTTTAGATTTTTAACATCTTCTTCACTACCTTTTGGCAGGTTTGGTATTTTAAAGTTTAAGTTTTCTTTTATTTTGCTATAGCAAGTACTAGCTAGGTAATTATTTGTTAGTTCTACTACTTTATTATAGTACTTGTCATCTATCATTCCTAAAAAGTCATTAATTAGTCTTTTTAAATAATTATCTTTTTCCGTAATAAGTTTTAAATATTCCTTAAGATAACTATTAAGGTTTTCTTCTTTATAGTAGCTATCTAGATAAGA
This sequence comes from bacterium, assembly GCA_963661445.1. Taxonomy (GTDB): domain Bacteria; phylum Bacillota_I; class Bacilli_A; order RF39; family UBA660; genus Onthousia. The sequence continues at coordinate 10,552 of CAVLCG010000032.1, forward strand.
ATCTAAATAATCATCTAAATTAAGGACTAGATCAAGAGATGCTGACATTTTCTTTATTTTAGTCTTTATTTCTTTATCATCTTTAAAAGTAAAAGCATCCAAAAACTTATAGAAATTTATATCTTTCTTATCATAGTATTCCCTAAATATTTCATCTATTATCTCATCTTCTTTTAAAGATAGAATAACGTCATCCATAACCTCTAGATTACTAGAAATATTTAAATTATCTGCATATTTTTTCACAATCGCCATTGAATAAGCATCAAAGGTAGTAATAAAACTACTATCTAATAATTCTAATTGACGATGCAAATTGGCTTTTCTAAGTTTCTTTCTAATTCGCTCTTTCATTTCACTAGCTGCTTTTTTAGTAAATGTTAATATTAGTAGTTGATTAACAGGAACTCCTCCCATTACCTTTCTTAAAACACGTTCTGATAAAACAGCAGTTTTACCACTACCTGCTCCAGCACTTACTAAGATGTTTTCGCCTTCTAAGTCAATGGCTCTTTGTTGTTCTTCTGTGAATTTAGGCATTTTCTTCTACCTCCTTTTCCTTTTTCTCAATGATTATTTCATCTTTCTTTTCGTGATAACAAACTGTTTTAAAAGGACAATACATACAACTTACATTAACTTTATTTTCTATCTTTGGACTAATACTATAGTCACAATTTCTAATACCTTTAGCAAAAGATAAAATTAACTCTTCTATTTTATTTAGTAATTCTTCTTTTTCTTCCTTAGTAATAGTTTTTAAGTATCTTGATAAGGTTCCTGCTTTAGTAACTGATAAGTTTTTAACCCAATTACTATTTTCATATTCATCATCTAATAGTTCTAAAGTAGACATATCATCAGCTACTATTCCAAACACTTTCAAACTTTTCTTTCGCTCTTCTATATCATTATTTTTTACTAATAACATTTGATAGAATAAGCCTGCTAACTCCATATCTTTGTCTTTATTACTCTTCTCTAATAAATAAGCATAGATTGGTAACTGTAGATGTAGTCCATAATCTAAATAATCAAGATTAAAAGAAATCTTTCCTGTCTTATAGTCAAAAATAGCATAATAAGTCTTTCCATTTCTTTCTCTTAGCAGTATTTTATCAATGAATCCCTTTATCTTAATATCATCACCTAAAGATAATTCTAGCCTTTTTTCAAGTAATGGTGTAGTTAAGAAGGAGTGAGTTTCCATCTCCTTGTTCCAAGCAATAATTAACTTTAATTCTTCTTTTAATCTATTTAAAAAGTATTCATCTTTACTATCCCACTCTAACTTACTTTTTTGATAATTAAAACTACTTTCAAAATCAAAGTTATCTTTATAAGATGATGCTAAAACAGCATGATACAAAGTTCCTAGTTTCTGACTGAAACTCTCTTCAAACTGATCAAGCTTTAAAACGTACTTTAAGTAATATTTAAATGGACATAAAGCATAATCATCTATACTAGAGTATGATAAGATTAATTCTTCTTTAGGAATAGTAAAGGAAGAAAAATCATGGTTGTAACTTTCATAGTCAAAGAAATGATAATAAGGAAATAACAAGTCTAAATCTTTCCTTTTTTCTCCATACATATAATAGTTATCTAATAACTCTCCTAAATATTTTTTATTATATTTATCACTATACTCTGCCTTATATAAATCATCCGTCTTAACGGAAACATTATATTCAGAAAGGATTGAAGAAGGTAGCCATTCATCTTGTAATGTAGCTAAAGCATAACTATAAGTAACGTTTTTAATAGTTCCTAAGGAATATAGAAATGCCAGTTTACTATTCTTATTCTTTTCCATACTATTTATTAATTTAAGACTATTCTTTTGTTTATCTGATAAATAATCATCATCTTTATATATCTTTGGATATTTATTTTGCACTAGAGAAATAACAAATAGATAATCATCATCACTAAGTAAATAAGGCACTTCAAAAACATCTTCTAGAAAAGTTACAGCATCCATCTCTTTCTTCCGAGGCATCTTTATCTTACTTAATTTATCTTCTAATAATAAGTCATAATACTTACTGTCTTTAAATACTAACATTTCTTCTAGGGCTTTTATTATCTTTTTTAATAAATCATTATCTTTAATAAGGCTTGCATCTTTTGTCTTTAGATACCGTCTACCTATAATAGTTGCTAAGAAACTTACCCCATCATCATTATAAGGAATATCAAAGTCTTTAAATATATCATTTATTAAAAACTTACTATCATCATCTTTTCCGGCTATAAAGATATGAGAATAAGAAATACCTTTCTCATTCAAAGTTCTTATTCTTCTAGCAAGAGCTACTATCTCTTCTTTCTTACTCTTATATTCATATATTTCTTCAATAGGACACTTATCTATTCCTACTACTATAGTAGCATTAATCTTAGTTAATATTTCTTCAAGATATTTATCGATAAAAGGATAACCCATTACAATTACTTCTTTATCTTCTAGATAAGTTAAATCATTGATATCTGTTAATAAATCATTAGCAATTAATAGTTTCTTTCTCTCTTTTAAAAAGTTTAACTTTAAAGAATCATATTCTTTATTAACATCAATATTAGGTAATACTTTAAGATATGAATTGATTATATCTAGACTATCCCCTTCTTCTAATAGAAACTCTACTGCTTTCTTATCAATCTTACAGATATACTTTTCTATAAAGTTTTCTATTGTATCAAAGTGAATATCATAAATCTTATCTTCTAAAGCTAACTTCTTAAGCATCACTTCTTTCAAATTATTAGGTACTATATAATATAAATTATCACTAAACTTCATTGGCCGTTTCCTTTCTTTTGACTGATATGTTTTAATTATATTCTATAGAAC
>CAVLCG010000033.1:0-13384 GCA_963661445.1 bacterium
GTAAAACCAAGTGGCATTTCTTTTAACATATCTTTAGCAAAAGTTGGTCCTGTTAAAACTCCATAGTGATTACTTATTTTTAAATCTTCGGCTATCTCACTTGATCTTTTCATAGTACCTTTTTCTAAGCCTTTGGAAACAAAGATAAGTATTTGATTACTAAGTTTATCTTTAAGTTTTTCTAAAACCTCTCTAATAGCATTAGATGGAACTGCTAGAATAATAACACCAGCTTTATTAATAGAACTATCTAAATCCATAGAAAAGTTTAATTTTTCAAAAGAGAAATCATTAAATATTTTCTTATGAGTATGTAATTTACTAAGTTCTTCATATTCTTCTTTAAAAGAAGTCCAGACAATAATTTCATTATTTTTATTTTTTGATAATAAGGAAGCAATGGCAAGACCAAAAGCTCCACTTCCTAAAACACATATTTTCATATATATACCTCCGCCCTTATTTTAGCACAATTAGAAAAAAAAGAAAAACCTCGTTATTCTAGGTTTCTCTTTTCTCTTTTAATTTTTGATAGTATAAAGTATTGGCAAAAGTAAAGTAAGGTATTACATAAATGTAAGCAATTCCGAATGTTATAGCACCTAAAAGATACCAGCCAATAAAACTTAATTCAAAAATGAAATAATCCATTTTATAACCATTCATCATTTCTCTACTTTGTCTTATTATATTTCTTGCTTCGCTAGGATTTGTTTCTTTAGAATCTGCTAATAAGTAGCCTACCATTACCAGTGAGAAAGCAATCATTATACCAGGAATTATTAAAAGTATATAACCAATCACAATAAGTACATAACTAATAATAAGTGTAACTATAATTAATCCTATCTTTTTATAATCTTGAAATATATCAGCAAGGGATACTTCTTCTTTCCTTGTAAGACCAAGTATGTAACTAATAAATCCTATATAAAGTGGTAATGCTAATAACTCTGTAATAAAAGCTAATACTCCACCAGATATTATTTCTAGAATAATTGTTAAAGCTATTGAAGAACCAAATACTAATAAACTACTCTTCCAAAATTTCAAAATATTTTTAGAGGTAAGCCTTTTAGCTTCTTCTTTAATTTCTATAAAATTCATCTACTTAATCTCCGTTCCTCCACAGAAGGAAATACAGTTAATTACCAAGTTTGGTTTGGACTTATCAACATCATTAGAGGCTTTATTTTCATTAGCTCCTAAAATAGCAGTTGAGTTACATACTACATTATAATTATCAGAAACTTTAATAGTAGCACCGCCAAAGAAAGAATAAACATTTAATGTTGTATCTTCTTTTAGTTCTGTGTCTCTAAGATCTAGTTCTGCTCCTCCAAAGATACAGTAAACATCTGCTCCTTTAAAATTTTTAGTTTTAATACAATCTTTAACCTCACTAAATATTCCAAAGTAATCTTTTGAATGCTTACTAGTTTTTATCCTAGTACTCTTTTTACTTATATTAAGACTATTCATTACAATATAGCCTCCTACAAGTATTAATACTACTGGCCAAAAGGCTCTATTATATGGCTCTGTTATTAAAGATGTATTAACTAGTAAGAACCATAATCCAATAAATAACATCAATATTTTAGTAAAGTCTAGCTTCTCATCTTTAATTATATAATAGATAGAGATAGCTATTAATACTACTGGCCATACAATATCAAACTCCAAACGAAAGCCTGGATTAAATATTTCAATTAAATATAGTATACCTACCAATAAGATAATAATACCAATTATCATTTTATCTTCTCCTTTCTTACTTTAATTATATTATAAATCTTTCTTTTTTTAAATGAATAAATGTCTTTTTTTAGGAAATACTAGTTATATAACCACTAGTCAATTAGCTAGTTGCTTGTTAAAATTAATGTGGAAGGGCGAGTAACAAGATGGAAAAGAAACATGTGAAGATAAGAGTGGATGGTGGTACCTATATCTTTAAGTTAGAACAACTATTAGAGGATAGAGGGCTTACCAAGAGTAAATTAATCAATGACACTGGTACTGATTTTAAAGTGATTAAAAGATTAGCTACTGGAGAAATTGTTAGAATTGACATCTATGTATTGGCAAGACTTTGCAATTATTTGAATTGTAATGTTTCTGACATCGTTGAATTTAAGAAGGACAACTAATGTCTTTTTTTATTGCTTTTAGCATCATTTCGAATTAAAATAAGATATATGAAAAGAGGTGGATGTTATATGAAGAAGAATATTGTAGCAATTATTGGACATCCTAATGTTGGGAAAAGTACCTTATTTAATAAGATTGCTGGAGGAAAAATTGCTATTATTGAAGATATAGCTGGTGTAACAAGAGATAGACTTTATCAAGATGTTAGTTGGAATAACAAAAACTTTACCATAATAGATACTGGTGGGATTGAAGATGAGAAGGAAAACTTTCAAAAAGAAATAAGAATTCAAGCAGAATTTGCTATTAGTGAAGCTTCTATTATTTTATTTGTAGTAGATGGAAAACTAGGACTTACTAAGGATGACTTAATTATTAGGGACATTTTAAGAAGAAGTGGTAAAAAGGTAATTGTAGCTATTAATAAGATTGATACTAAGGAAGCTAATGATAATCTTTATGACTTTTATGAACTAGGATTTGATACTTATCTTCCAATCAGTGCTATTCATAATACTGGTTACTATGAATTATTGGATGAGATTACTAAAGATATCGTGGAAGAAGAAGAAATACCTGATGAAAGATTAAAGTTTTGTGTTATTGGTAGACCTAATGTCGGGAAAAGTAGTTTAATCAATGCCCTACTAAATGAAGAGAGAGTTGTAGTATCAAATGTTGCAGGTACGACAAGAGATTCTATTGATACTGTTTTAAAATATCATGGTGAAGAATATGTCTTAATTGATACAGCAGGTATGCGTAAAAAAGGAAAAGTCTTTGAAAGTATCGAAAAATATAGTTTAGTAAGAAGTATGCGAGCTATTGATAGAAGTGATTTATGTCTTTTAGTTATTAATGCTGAAGAAGGTATTAAGGAACATGATAAACATATCGCCTCTTATGCTTTAGAAAAAGGAAAAGGAATAATTATAGTTGTTAATAAATGGGATACTGTAAAAGAAACTAGTATTAATGATTATAAAAAATTAGTAAGAAGTGAATTTCAGTTTATCACTTATGCCCCTATCGTTTTCTTATCCGCTCTTACTAAAAAAAGAATTTCTACTTTAATGCCTGAAGTTTTAAAAGTTAAAGAAAATATTAATAGAGAGATTAAAACTAGTATTTTAAATGATGTTATAAGAGATGCCTATGATAGGAACCCAGCTCCTAGTTATAAAGCTAAAAGATTAAAAATTTATTTTGTTGGTCAAACTGGTACTAAACCACCTAAGTTTACTTTTAGAGTTAATAACAAAGGCTTAGTACATTTTTCTTATGAAAGATATTTAGAAAACCAATTAAGAGAAAACTTTGATTTAGAGGGTACACCTATTGTGTTACAATTCAAGAATAGAAATGGGGACGACCTATGATAATAGGAAAGAATAATTCTTTTAATAATAAACGTTTTGAGAAAACTAACTTTTCTGATTTACACAAAGAAACAGAAAGAAAGAATATCTTTACTAATGATGTTGCTGCTTATCGTTATGCTAATCCACTAGACAGTGAAAAAATGCACGAAAAGTCACTTGCTATGTTACAAGATAGACTTGATAAAGGCTTAATTTCAATGGAAGAGTTTAATGTTCAGCTAAAGAGAATTACTAGAAATAAATAGAACTTAATCTTTCTAGTTTCATATAATGAACTAGGAGGTTCTATAAATGTTTGGAGACAGTTTTTTCAAAAAAGTTGAGAAAAAGACTAATGTTAGTAAAGATACAATTTTATCTCTTGCTAACAAACTACAAGATGGAAATATGAAAGATGAAAAGACTTTAAGAGAAGTAGTTGATGAAATAGCAACTATGACTGGTAAAAATATTTCTAAAGAAAAGAAAGAAAAAATTATAAATACAATTATGAAAGATAAAGTGCCTGATAATGTTGATAAGATGTTTTAGGAAACTGCATCTTTCTTTTTTTAGTAAAATGTGATATAATATGTGGCAAATAAGGGGTGGTAGAATGAAAAAGATTGATATTACTAGTATTAATTTTGATAAAGTAGTTAAAATTAATGATGATATATCTAGTGAAAGTGCTATTTATCATGATAATAAAATGGTATATAAAATCTATAGAAATTTTAGTATTCGTGAATTAATAGAAAGAGAAGCCCATGTTGAAGAAACTAGTAAAGTTACTAATCTAAGAATAGCCACTCCTCTAGCTAAACTTTATGATCATGGTTTATTCTGTGGATGTGCAATGGAATACAAAAGAGGAATTACACTAGCAGAGTATGAAAAAAAGCATTCTAAAGAAGAACTAAAAGATAAACTTATCGATATTTCTTTAGAATTAGAAGAAATACATCGTAATAGGAAAAAGATTGTACTAGGTGATGTTAACTACAATAATGTCATGATTGATGAGGAAAACAATGACTTTTCTTTTATAGATTTTGATGGTGTTGGTATTAAAAGACTGGAACCAATGACTCTTTCTGCTCCTTTATTTGAATACTTAGAAAATAGAGGTATAGATTATCAAGGAAAACAAAATTATGATAGATTAGCTTATCTTTTAGCATTCTATCAGACTGTTTTTAATAAAAGTATTGACGAGGTTAGTGAAGATGAATTTGAGATAAAAACAGATGAACTACCTTTTCTTAATAGATCAAGATATGACTTTAAGGTACTTAAAAAGAAAAATAAGACTGTCAAAGACATGCCTTATTTCCACGATATTTTTTCAAAGTAAGAATGGTAAATTCTTAATAATAAAGACTACTAATACCTTAATTGTATCCCAAAGACATTTTTTTACTTTATCATCTAAAGATTCCATTGATTTTATAATTGGTGGAATTTTTTTATACCAATTTTTTGATAAATCTTTAAGAGTTTTGATATCTGCCTTATCAAAGATAGTAAATAAAGCATTAACAAATTCTTCTCTTTCTGTTGGGGTTAGATTATTTATGGTATCTTTTAAAACTTTATTGGTATAAATAGATGTCTTAGTTAATCTTTTTAAATAGATAAAACTGTTATCATTTACTAACCAAGAGAATGGGTCGTGTTGCATTATTCCACTTTCATTACTTTTTACTACTGTATAATCTTCACTATTACAAAGTAACATACCTATTATTGAACTTTCTGGTACTGTTTTATAAAGTAGCGGTTCAGTATTTTTAAATTCTTTGCTATTAACTACTTTTTCTTGAAAACCTGGACCATCATGAGAGAATACTTTTTTTATTCTTCTTTTATCTTTTAGATATATAGCGGCATAAAATGCTAGATTTCCTCCCTTAGAGTGACCGCCAATATAACAATAATTATTAGTTAAAGTTAAGACTGTTTCTAAATATTTTAAAGCTTCAACTTGAGCTGGGACTGGTGATAAAAATGACATATTAAAATCTTCTTTCCAGCCATTAACTGTCCCATCAGTACCACGATATGCTATATAAATTTCTCCAGTTTCTAAGAAAAAGGTTACAGCAGAAAATTGTTTATTCTCTACTAAGTTATCTTTACTAAGATAGTAATTAACTATTATATTAGAAAAACGATTAGAGGAGCAAACCTTTTCTAGTAGTGCTAAATTATTTAAATCATCTCTATCATTACCTAACAAGTCATAAAAATAATTAGTTAAATCACTTATCTTACAAGGTAGTGGTACTTTTTTATAATATAGATATGAAAGTTCTGATAAAACTAAGCTATCTACTTCATTAAGTGGTGAGTCTTTCATTGTAAGGTTATTCTTACCAACATAATCAATTATATTCATAATGTATTATATGACAAAAGAAAACAAGTATAAGTTTTTAAGCCTATAATATATTTAATTGCCTCATTGTACTATAATATGATGCAATTAAAATGAAGATGATGCAGTTTGAAAAAAATTTGATTTATATAACAGTATTATAAAAATATTTGTTCAGTTCAATAAATTTTTCTTATATAAACCACTAATACTTTAAATGTTATAATAGACTCTTTCTCTTAAATTAAAAATAAAATACTACTACATCAACACTAACATAATATTTCTATTCATAAAGACATATATTTCTACATAAAGTTAAAATGAATAAAAGAAAAAGGTGAATATATGGAAAAATATGAAATCATTAAAAATATTGCACAAAGAACAGGGGGTGACATTTATCTAGGAGTTGTTGGAGCAGTTAGAACTGGTAAGAGTACTTTTATTAAGAAAATGGTTGAGACTTTAGTAGTACCATATATTGAAGATGAGTATGAGAAAAAAAGAACACTTGATGAGATTCCTCAAAGTGCTGCTGGTAAAACTATTATGACAACTGAGCCTAAATTCATTCCTAATAGAGCGGCTAAAGTTAAAATTGATGACTTTGACTGTAACATTAGATTAGTTGATTGTGTCGGTTTTGTTATTGATAATGCTAAAGGTGCTACTGATGAAAATGGTCCAAGAATGGTTAAAACGCCTTGGTATGATGAAGAAATTCCTTTTACAGAAGCAGCAGAAATTGGTACTGAGAAGGTTATCAAAGATCATTCAACTATTGGAATTGTAGTAACTACTGATGGTTCTATTGGTGAATTTAATCGTAGTGATTATTTAGAAGCTGAAAATAGAGTTATTGAAGAATTAAAAGATATTGGTAAACCATTCATTGTCTTATTAAATACAACGCACCCTACTCTACCTGAGACTGAACGTCTAGCAGAAAGTTTAAGAGAAGAATACAGTGTTCCTGTTTTACCTATCAATATTGATGCAATGAATGAAAGAGAAATGACTACTATTTTAAGAGAAGCTTTATATGAATTTCCAATTCTTGAAGTACAAGTTAATATGCCTGAATGGATTGCTATTCTAAATCATGATAATCCTATCAAGAAAGTTTATATTGATGCTATAAAAAATAGCGTTGTTGAAGTTGATAAACTAAGAGATATTGAACATATCACAGATCACTTTAGAGATTATGAAGAAATAGAAAAAGCTTACCTATCTAATGTAGACCCTGCTACAGGTACTGTTACTATCAATCTTGAAGCACCTAGTGATTTATATAATCAAGTCTTAAAGGAAATTGTTAAGATAGATGTTACTAGTAAAGCTAGTTTATTATCATTATTCCAAGAATATGAAGAAGCTAAAAGAGAATACGATCAGATCAAATATGCCTTAAAGATGGTTAAACAAACGGGATATGGTGTAGCTACTCCTTCTCTTAACGATATGAAACTAGAAACACCTGAAATTATCAAACAAGGTCCAAGATATGGTGTTAAACTTAAAGCTATTGCTCCTTCTATTCATATGATTAGGGTAGATGTTAATTCTACTTTCGAGCCAATAATTGGTAGTGAGACACAAAGTAAAGAATTAATTGATTATCTAATGCGAGATTATGAACATAATCCTAGTGAGATTTGGAAGAGTGAAATCTTTGGTAGAAGTTTAGATAATATTGTTCAAGAAGGAATCCAATCTAAAATAGCAATGATGCCTGATAATATTAGATATAAATTACAACAAACTCTTACTAAAGTAGTTAATAAAGGTTCTAGTAATATGATTGCTATAGTTCTATAAGACCAACATAGGTCTTTTTTATTTTTATCATTAGACAAAAACTAATTACATTCTACTTTAACTTCACTGTTAATGGCTTCATATTTTTTTACAGTTTACAAATACCTACCTTTCACAACCCTATTATATACCATTCACGGAAGTGCATTAAAATTTACAAACTAATTTATTTAAAATTGTAGACATCACTTTATGAATATGATAGTCTTGAGCTAAGAAAGTAGGCAATTAGGAGGATACAAATATGAAATATTTAAAAATAACTGTTTTAGCTTTTTTTATCACCTTAATTTTATCATCAGAGGGAGTAAATGCCACAATGTATACAATTTCTGAATTAAAAATACCAATAGCTTCTGGTTTGGCAACAAGTGATCAAGTTACTAAATACGATTCTGGTGGATATCACATGCTAAAAAAATTTGAATGTAAAGATAACATTACTGGCGATCAAAGGGCAATAATGGGATATATCAGAGATTTAGTTGGTGGCGGAAATGTTAGTGTGCGTAAAGAATTAGTAAAAGGACAAAATGTAGTTTTTGATAGTTATACAACTGGAGCTGGTACATTTTATACAGCATATTTTTCAAAAAAAACATTACCAACTACAGCAACATACTGGGGATACTGGACTATAGATTATAATAAGTAAAACTTAAAATTATACCTACTTTCTTTAAAAAATGGAGGTTTATTATGAAAAGAATTTTATTAGCTAAAAAAGCACTGGTTTTTACTACAATATTTCTTTTTATTTTTACTTTGTTATCATTTTATGATTATTATTCACTAGAATTTTCTTACACTAATGAGTATTATAAGATAATAGATAAATGTGGCGAAAATGGTAGTGAACCAAATAATAAATTATGTTATTGGTATAAGACAGACGAATCAGTAAAAAGATATAAAATAGAAAATGACCCAACTGCTAAATATAAACAGTTAGATGCTATTACTCTTACTTGCTACATTGTAGAACAAACTACTTTTCGTAATTTGCAGTTACTATCGCCTTTATTTATTACTATCATAGTAATTTCTAATATTCATAAAGAAATATCAAGTGGAATGGTTAAAAGCTATTTAACAAGAATCAACTATAAAAAATATTTGTGGAAAAACTTAAAGTTATTAGGAATCGTTTCTCTCATATTTCCCTTATTATTATGCTTTACTTTTTGTATATCTTGTATTGTAACAAAATTTAATTTTAATTATCCTAGTACAATTACTAATAATGCAGTTTATACATCATTTAAGTATAATCATTTCTTTCTTTATGGAATGCTAATTTGTCTATTTCAGTATTTTTTGAGCTTTGCTTTTGGAGCTTTAGCTTTAGCTTTTGGAAAAAACAATAAAAATATTTTAGTATCAATTATTACTAGTTTTATTTACATAATCTTAATCGTAATATTTATAAATGTTGTTATCTATGCTCTTATAATAAATAAAATTTTTGGAATTAAAAATTTATCAGAATATTTTATGGTTACCAGTTATTGGTTTTTAGATAAAGGAACTAATATATTTTTAATGGCTATAATAACTTTTTTCTTTCTGATATTTTCTTTGCTAGTTTATTATTTAACATATAAAAATAAAGAAAGGTTTATAATAGAAAATGAAAAAGTTACTGCATAAAAGATTTATTATATTAAACAGTATTACTAAAGAAGAAAGCTTTAAGGTAATTTATATATTCTCAATTATATTAGCTCTTTATGGTAGCTATGTTTTAGCATCAGGAACTAAGACAATGATAGAATCTACCTTAGTTACCTTTACTTTTCCAATTTTTAATTTACTATTTTTTCTTCTTGTGCTGTTAAATTCATATAACACATATAAGAACTTTTCTAAAGAATTTGATTCTTATATTATTAGACTTAAAACAAAAAGAAACTATTTAAAAGAACTTATTTATCTTATCTTATTTTCAAATATATTATTGATAATAATGTTTTTACTGTTGTTTTATACCTTTTTACTTTTCTTTAAAGGCTGTAATATTGGTATAAATATTAGTTCAATCTACGGTGGCATACCTGATATTTTCTATATGCTGATGTACATTTTTAGAAATATTATCTATCTATTACTTCTAGTTACTATTATTATTTTAATCAATTATAAATACAACTTTATCACTTCATTACTTATAATAACTTGTTTTAGTCTTAGTTTGTTTTTAGGGATATCAACATTAGAAATAACCAATTCTTTCAAAATAACACCATGGCACTACTTTCAAATAACGAGGTATGGTTCCTTTATTTTAGAAATTGCTTATTCTACGTTCTATTTATTACTGCTTGAGGTAACTATTTTTAGTTTATTTAATGTAAAGAAAAAAAGCAAAGTAAAAATTAAATATATATTGTCTAATGACATTAGTTATTTCTTACATAATCATAAATATTTATTAGGATTGTTTACTATTATAACAATAATTATTTCTATTCTTACTTATAATCAGTTATTATCACCTTTAGAAAATCTTAATAATCTATTCTTATTAAATCTTAATTTAAATAAATATAATATATTGAATGTAATTTACTATGTTTTGTCCTTAGCAGTTTATACATATATAACAATTAACTTATATGTAAAAGATTTAATGTATGGTATAGATAATATACTCTTAAGAGAATCTCTTATAATGTGGCTTAAATCTAAACTGATTTCTATAATATTAATAACATTTATTGTTAAATTAATAATGTATGTATTGGTAATTTTAATGTTTTATTTTAAATCACAGATGATAATCAGTAGTGTTTATATATTATTTAAAGATTTAATTTATACTATACTCATGGAGTTATTATTTTTAAATACTTATATACTACTTTTAAAGGATCATAAAATAGCTGGCACTATTTTATTAATAAGTTGCTTTTTAGTAATTTTAGGTGGATCTATTTGTTTCAATAATATAGCTGTTATTATAGCAATAAGTGGACTACTTATATTATTAATTACACTTCATAAAAAAGAAACTAGTATTTTAATAGAAAGAGGGAATTTTAAATGAAAATTGAGGTTAAAAATGTAACAAAGAAGTTCAAAGATAATGTTATCTTAGAAAATGTTAATCTTGATTTTGAAAGTGGAAAAATTTATGGATTAATTGGTAGGAATGGTAGTGGTAAAAGTATTTTTCTCAAAATATTATGTGGCTTTTATGAACCTAGTAATGGACAAATACTATATAATGGTGAAGATATAATTAAAGAAGAAAAGTATCCACCTAGTACTAGAGCTCTAATTGAAAAGCCAAATTTTATTCCAGATTTGACTGGGAAACAAAATTTACTTTTATTAGCTTCTATTCAAAATACAATAGGTGAAAAAGAAATAGATGAGTCTATGAAAATATTAGGGTTGACACCTAATGATAATAAGAAATATTACAAGTATTCCTTAGGAATGAAACAGAAACTTGGTATTGCACAGGTGTTAATGGAAAACCCTAACGTCATTATTTTAGATGAGCCTTTTAATGGTTTAGATGATGACAGTGTAATCACTTTAAGAAAGATACTCTTAAAAGAGAAGAAAAAGGGAAAAATTATCATATTAGCTACACATATTAAAGAAGACATTGAACAATTATGTGATATTGTCTATAAAATTAATGATGGAAAAATAACTTCAGTAGATAAAAAGGAACTAACCAAAATTAATTATTAAATATAGTAAAGTTATTTGAAAGGGAGATTAAATGGAAAAGAAAACTGCAGTACCTGTTGGAATAGTTAAGGTACTATGGGATTATGATGAATATGAATCTAGAGTAATAGATGTTTTCTATGTGTTAGATATAGTCTATGATAAAAAATATAATTTTTGTAATAACTTTTATTTTATGAATGGTAATTTCTGTACTGGAAATGAACAAATCTATTCATCAAACTTTACTTTTGATGAATTAGATAGACAAGATAATCAAATAAAGCTTAATATTTGTGGTGATATAGTGTATGTAGATAATCAGCAATATCAGAAATTATCAAACTTATTAGCTACTTTTTTTGATAAAATAGAAAAAAATAATTAATAAATCTATGCTTAATTTGTATTTCTATAGTTCTATAAGACCAACGCAGGTCTTTTTTTATTTTTATCATTAGACAAAAATGTAGAAATATCTACTTTTGTACTCTGTACTGTACAAAATTGACAAAATACTATTATTCGGTTATAATGTTTATAGGAGATGAACTTATGATAAAAAGAGAAAAATACTTAAAAAAGATACGACCATTTTATGATAAAGATTTAATCAAGGTTATAACAGGAATTAGAAGATCTGGTAAGTCTGTAATTTTGACTCAAATTATGGATGAGTTAAAAGATAAAGGAATAAAAGATGAACAGATAATTTATGTTAATTTTGAATATATTGATTATATAGACATAACAAATGCTAGAACTTTAAATAACTATATAGAGAATAAGCTTATAACTAAAAATAAATACTACCTATTTTTTGATGAAATACAAAATGTAACAGAATGGGAAAAGGTTATTAACTCCTTCAAAGCTAAATATAAAGATAATGTATCCATATTTATAACCGGATCAAATAATGATTTACTATCAGGTGAACTTGCAACTCATATTGCAGGTAGATATGTTAGTTTTAAAGTTTATCCATTTACTTTTAAAGAAGTATGTGAACTTAAAAATATAAATGAGAATGATAAATACGAACTTGAAAGAGAATTTAATGATTTTATTATATGGGGAGGTATGCCACAAAGATTCTCATTAGATGATGAAATGCAAATTAAAACCTATCTATCTGATATATATAATTCTATAGTTATAAAGGATATATTAGAAAGATTTAAAATAAAAGATTTAGATTTATTCAACAAAATACTTACTTATATTGTTACTACTCCATCACAAACTTTTTCAGCCGAAAGTCTTTCCAATTATTTATTAAAAGATAATATAGAAGTTTCTAAGACAACTATATATAATTATCTAGAATATATGTGTCGGTCTTTGCTTATTAATAAAGCAGATAGATACGATGTTCGAGAGAAAAGAATTTTAAGTGGTAAATATAAATATTATCTAACTGATCTAGGCTTAGGACAAATTGTAAATAGTGAAAGAAAAAAACAAATGGGTGCTTATTTAGAAAATATTGTTTATAATGAGTTAATATCTAGAGGTTATGAAGTAAAAATTGGAACATTAGAAAATGGAATAATTGATTTTATAGCCACTAGATATGATGAAAAGGAATACTTTCAAGTTGCTTATCATTTGAACGATGATGTTATTGATAGAGAATTTGGTGTATATTATAATATTCAAGATAATTATCCAAAATATGTTATTTCCTATGATACATTTGACTTTTCCCAAAACGGTATAATACATAAAAATATTATTGACTGGTTATTAGAAAAATAATTTAAATATATTTGTGCTAGTAGAAATACTAACACTTTTTATTATTCAAAAGAAAAATAGAGAATGAATCTCTACTTAAATACTTAGTAACGTTCCTTTACTTAAAACCTCATCTATTTTATTAGAAAAAACATATTCACCTTGTTCAATAAGAGTATAAAAATATTTCTTAATAAGCTTATTATCAAATAAATAATATTTATCTTGATAAAAATAGACC
>CAVLCG010000034.1:0-13233 GCA_963661445.1 bacterium
AGCAATTTCTATAAAATTACTCTTCATTTTTGCGTACTATAGTCTGAATAGTTACGAAAAAATCAAAATTTTATCATAAAAAGGTTGTCAAACACTTAAAACTATGATAATATTAAATTGTTCTTAATTTGGCGAGATAGCTCAGTTGGCTAGAGCACTCGGTTCATACCCGAAAGGTCGAGGGTTCGACTCCCCCTCTCGCTACCAATGAAAAATAATAAAGGTTTTCGTTTGAAAATCTTTTTTTGTAATCTATGATTTATTTTGAAACAAAAAAATAAAATGTAATTCAATAATATGAAAAATAATAAAAATATTAGTCATTATAAGGTAAAATATGATATTATCTATTTAGGAGTTAGTTGTTTATCAACCATCTCAAAATATAACTTTTCTTTTATAAAGAAAAGTTGAAACTAAACTTGGAGGAAGAATGGAACTAGAGTGGAATTTAAACGATTTGTTTGTCAGTGATGAGGATTTTTATCAAGAAATCGAAAATGTGAAAATAGCACTAGATAAATTAAAAGATACTTGCAAAGATGAGCTTGATTCAGTAAAATTATTAACTTTATTAGATGAAGAATGGAAAATTAAAAAATCAATTAATTATATTTTAGTATATGGCTCATTAATGTATTATAAAAACATTGATGATGATAAATGTATAGCTTTAAAAAAAGAAGCGGAAGAATTTAATAATATTGTTAGTAGTGAACTTAAAAAGGTAGATGCTGTAGTATTAAAATATGGTCAAGAAAAAGTTTTTGAATTATGTAGAACAGATGATAGATTCAAAACTTATAAACAATATTTGAATAATTTATTTAGGATGCAAGAACATGTTCAAAATGAAGAAACTAATAACAAAATAAAGAGAAATAATGACTTTATTAATGAACAAAAAAGTAATTATAATGAATTATTAAAAAACATTGACTATGGTGAGATAGAAGAAAATGGTTCTACAATAACTTTAACTACAAATAACATTAATAAGTATTTAGCTGCCCGCGATAGAAAAACTAGAAGACAAGCATTTTTGGCACTTAATAGAAGTTCTAAAGATATTTTAGAGGCTCTTGCCAGTAGCTTGAATGAGATATTTAGTTATAGAATAGAGAATGCGAGACTAGAAGGTTATAATAATGTATTAGAAAAAACACTGTTTACAGAAAATATAGATTCTAAAATACTTACTTCATTAATTAAATCAGTTAATGAAAATCTACCATTAATTCAAGAATACTTAAAAATTAAAGCAACTGCAGTCAATACTGATGAACCACACTTATATGATTTTAATGTTCCTTTGGATAATGGAATGAAAAGGGAGTTCACACTTGAAGAGGCAATTAATATTATCAAAAAGGCACTTGCTCCATTGGGAGAAGAATACTTAAGGACAGTAGATATATTACTTGCTGGACATATAGATGCAACACCATCAGAAAATAAAAATCAATCAATTGTTTTTTCTTGGCAAGATTATTCTTTTTTAAACTTTAGAGGTAGATATGTAGACGTTAAAAATCTGATTCACGAACTTGGACATAGTGTTAATTACTATTTATCAAAGAAAAATCTTCCTTTCATGTATGAAGATAGTACTGTTTTTGTAGGCGAGACAGCTTCGATTGTAAATGAGATATTATTAACTCAATATCTTATTAATAATTCTCAAACTGATGAGGAGAAAATATATTACTTAAGTTTAGAAATAGAAAACTATTTTACCTCTGTTTTTAAACAGACGATGCATACAGAATACGAAGATGAGTTATATAATTATTGTCAATCAAAAAAGCTAACAGTTCCAGTCTTATCGGAAAAGTATTTTGAAATAGTAAAGAAGTATTATGGCAAAGATGTAATATATGATGAGGAATGCAAAACAGAATGGACTAGATTAGGACGATTATGGAGATGGAGTTATTATTCTTATAAATATGCTACAGGATTATTAATAGCAAGTAATGTAGTTAACTCTTTAACAATAGAACATACTTTAACTAATGAAAAGTATATGAAATTTTTAGCAGCTGGGAGTTCCCTATATTCTTTAGAATTGTTAAATTTATTAAATATAGATTTAACTAATCCCAATGTAATTAGTAATGGTTTTAAAGTTTTAGAAAAAGATATAACTTTATTAAAAGAAATGAAAAATCAATCTTAAATTGTATTAAAAATGTAGTTGCTATAAATTAATTGTTATAAAAGACTAGAAATACTTTCCTCTTGTTATACTTAAAAAATAAATAGGGGTGAATATTAAAAATGTGCTATAATATATAAAAACATGGGGTTTCATATGAAAATATTAAGAATGAATGATGATTGGAATAAAATAAATACTAAGGAAGAATTGATTAACTTATTAAAAAATTATAATGGAATATTAAATAATTCAATGACTGATTATTTAAATTCTCTAGTAAATTTGGAATTTTCAGTTATTAGAGATTATATTAGTGATAAGGATAGAACTGCTTTGTCAGAATTAGAGGTATACAAAAGAATAGCAATGTATAATATTTATAATAGAGCATTAAACATATT
Organism: bacterium; assembly: GCA_963661445.1. Taxonomy (GTDB): domain Bacteria; phylum Bacillota_I; class Bacilli_A; order RF39; family UBA660; genus Onthousia. Next base: position 2,563 of record CAVLCG010000034.1, read on the forward strand.
TAAACAAAGTAATACAGGAATTACAATGTCTGGCAATAATGATGGAATTGAAGGATTAGATGTATATACCTTATTAAATGAAAAAAGATGTAGATTATTTGACTTTGATTATCAAGAGGAACCTATTGGATTCAAATCCAAAATACCAAATGGTTATAAGACAATGAGAATTGGAGATATCTCTTTATTTCAGACAATAGAAAGTAAAGAACAAAGAGAAGCAGAATTGATGCGAGTAATAAGCGAATTACATAAATTATATGATCAAAAAAATCCATATCGTTCTAAATCACATACTTATGGTGGATCAGCTCCACACTGGTCTTTTGAACATGACAAGAAAATAAAGGCATTTGAAGAAAAATTTAATTTATTAGATTCTAAAAAAGAACTAACAGATGATGATAAAAGAGAAATAAAAGTGACAGGCATATTTCACGAATTGTTATTAGAAGATTATGGTCTAACAAATAAGGATTTTGAAGATGAAAATAATAAACATACTTTGGAGTTTTATGAAGAAAAGAATGAGTTACAAAAAAATTTTGTTAAAAGAATGCCTAATATAAAGATTAATAATAATATTAAATACATTTAGTAATGAAAATAATAATATAAAATTTACTTTTATTCTAGATAGAGGTGGTTGAAATATGGACTTAGCTAAACTAAAAAGAGAATTAATAGAACAAAAAAATTCAAAATTTAAGGGTAATATTTATCATTTTTCTGAGGTTGCTTTCGCTTATAACTCAAATAAAATAGAGGGCGGAATGTTAACTGAAGAGGAAACAGAAGAAATATTTTCTACTAATTCTTTTATACCTAAAACAGGTGATGCTATTAAATTAGATGATTTAATAGAAATGAAAAATCACTTTAGACTATTTGATTATATGCTTGATAATATTGATACTAAACTTTCAAAAGAAAATATAATAGAAATGAACAAGATTTTAAAAAGAGGTACTTCTTATGAAGATAATCCTAGATATAATGTGGGTGGTTTTAAAATAGTACCAAATAAAATAGGACTAATTAACGTAATAGAGACATCTTCGCCAAAGGATGTGGATAGTGATATTACTATTTTGCTAGATTGGTATAATTCTCTTTCTAAAGTATCATTAGAAGATATTATAGAATTTCATGTTAGATTTGAAAGAATCCATCCTTTCGGTGATGGTAATGGACGTGTTGGTAGAATGATTATGTTTAAAGAATGTCTAAAGAATAATATAGTACCTTTTATTATTCTAGATAAAGATAAATCATTTTATATGCGAGGATTAAAAGAATATAAAAACGATAAAATGTATTTAATTGATACTATTAAAAATGAACAAGATATATATGAAAAAGTTTGTAATGAACTACTTGATTTTAATTTAGGTAATAGTGATAAAAATTAGTAATCTTAAAAAATAATGACTAAAGAGAGTAGTATGGCTATTATATAAAAAATGCATATAACCATTTTAAAGCCTTTTAAAGAGTCTTTTTATTTATTAGATTATTATTAATAAGATTGGAATAGACAATTTAACTAATACTATTATAAGTTGATTAGAAATCTATTAAAAATTGTTGATTAATTAAAGACCCTATTTTTTATTGATAGGGTCTTTTTCATCTACTGGTTTAAGCAATTCTCTAATATCTAAACCAAGTGCATCAGCAATTCTGCCAAGACTTACTATTGTAAATCCCCTTTGCATTTTTTTGCTTTCAATTTTTGCAACAAAATTCATCGTAATACCTGCTTTATCAGCAAGTTGTTGTTGGGTAAGTCCTGCTTCTTCACGTAGTTTCTTAATATTATGTCTAATAATATCAAAGTAGTAGGTATCGCTATGCATTATTTATCACTTCCTACCCTTATTATGGACAAAATGTCCATTCAAATATATGGACACGATGTCCAATGTGTGATATAATTAATAGCGAAAGGAGTATTGTTATGAAAGTAATATTACAAAATCTTAAAAGTAGTTTTTATATGAAAATGGTGGCTTTCTTGTTCATTATTAAATTTTTAGAAGATTTTTATTGGAGTGTTAAACTAGATAGTATTGACAGATTATTTAGTGGCTTTCTTGAAAATTTCACATATTTCTTAATTTTATATGCATTAGGAATGATGATAAAAGAGAAAGGAAGCAAAAAATAATATGAAAAAAATTTTAGTTGTAATTATTTGCGTAGTATTTATTTTATCTACTACAGGTTGTAAATATAGCAACATTATTGGAAATAGGAAAAATAATGATATTAACTCTGGTGTTTCTAATAATCATAAAGATACTAAAGATTTAAACAAAGAAGAAACAAAAGATATTGATGTTTCTATAGGACAAAATATTCAGTATGATGATAATTACAATATATCATTTATTGAAAGTTCTTTTAAGAAAACAGTTGAACCTAGTAATCCTGATAGTTACTATTATTATTTTGAACCTAAAGATACATCAAGTAATACTTTTTTAGTGCTGAAAACAGTAATTAAAAATCTTGGAACGGAAACCCTTGATGGAAAAAAATTACCAAAAGCAAAACTGATATATAATGGTAAATATAAGTATGATGCTCAATTAATTACTGAAGAAGATGATGGCTCTGATTTAAAAAGTTATAATTGGTATATGGATATTGAGCCGTTGAAAACTAAAAAGATTTGGTATCTTGTTGAAGTTCCACAAGAAGTTGAAATCAATACGCAAGCAGGTCTAATTATGCAATACCAAATCAATGGTAAAACTTATAACGTAAAGATAAGATAGATTATTATAGTTAACAAAGTGTTATGAAATTATTATAGAACCTAAAAAATGTAGATGTTTTCTACATTTTATTTTTGTCTAATTAATCTTTTTAACATATTGTCCTTTTAAAGCGGTGGCTCCTTTTTTATTTTGTTGTTCTAAAGTTAGATTCTTTGTAAAACCAAAGTGAGCAAGTAGTTCTTTTCTATTAGCTTCAATACCTTCTACCATTACTAAATCACCAATCTTTAATACTACTTCATCATCTTTATTTTTAATATAGTTTCTTGATCTAACAAATCTAATGTTGTCACCTTGTTCATACTCAAAGTATCCAGGAATATGTGTAACTGTATTTAGATAAGCTCTTTCACTATCAATTCCTGTTATGGTTCCATAGTAAGTTTTTTCTTTATGACTATCAACGTAATCCATCATTTTTACTTTAACAACTTCTTTTTCAAGTAGATCAGCTTGTTGCTCTTTGAATGAACAATGTTCACATATTTCTACTAATTCGTCTTCACTTTCAATTGATTTTTGATCATTAGTAAGATAAGAGTCAATTATTTGTTGAACTTTTAAATCAGGATATCTTCTAATAGGAGAAGTGAAATGAGAGTAGTAATTAAGTCCTAGACCAAAGTGACCTAAAGGGTAAGGTGAGTAAATAGCTCTTGGTAGGGCTCTTAGTAATGTTTCGGAAACAATAGGATATTCACTACTATCTTTATATTTATCTAAAACAACTTGTAAATAATTAGAAGTATCTATATTGTCTGCTTTTGGTAAATTAATACCAATACTTGTAAGTTTATCTTTTGCTTGTTCTAATTTTTTAGGATCAGGATTAGCATGCACTCTATGAATAGAACGACCAATAGTAAAGTTAAGATATAAATCAGCACAATAATTAGCCATAATCATATAGTTTTCAATTATTTTACCAGCTTCACCATTATCTTTCTTTTCTATTCCCATAATATTACCCTTATCATCTTCAATAATTGCTACCTCTTCCTCACTAAAAGTTAACATTCCTTCTCTTTCTCTAATAGATGTTAATTTATCAGATAACTCTTTCATTAATTTTAAATTATCAGCATAAGGAAGATAATCTTCAGCAATTTCTTCTCCATCTAAAATTTTATTAACCTTAGAGTAGGCCATTTTCTTTCTAGAAGTGATGGAAGAATTTACTAGGTTATAATTAATAAGCTCTCCATTTTCATCGAGTTCCATAATGATACTCTTAGTAAGTCTTTTAGTATTAGGGTTAAGTGAACAAATACCATTTGATAAAATGTGGGGTAGAGCAGGGATAACGGTATTAGCAGGATATGTTGATAAGCCACGTTCATATGCTTCCTTATCAAGAGTGGTTCCTCTTTTTACGTAATGAGCAACATCAGCTATATGTACTCCTAAGATATAGTGACCATTTTCATCTTTAGTTAAACTAACAGCATCATCCATATCTTTAGTTTCATCACAATCGATTGTAAAGGTAAGAAGACTATCACTGAAATCATAACGATTAGCTAGATCACTTTTTAAAACTACTTGAGGAAGATTATTTGCTTCTTCCATAGCTTCATGAGAAAAGTTAATATCAAAACCATATTTAGCAGCAATAGAAATAATATCAATATTAGGATCATCGATTCTACCAAGTTTATCAATAAAATCAGCTTCATAGTACTCATCTGTCTTAGTCAAAGAAACATCAGCTAAAATTCTATCCCCTGGAGCAAGTGACTTCATATCCTTAGAAGAAATACGTACATTTATCTTTTCTTTAGAAGGAAGTAACACTGGTTCTAATTGTTTAACCCCATCTATTTCTACAACTTCTAGAACTACATGACTCATTTTTCTAGAAATGATTTTTTCAATATGCTTACCTTTTCTAGTAACAGCTAAAATATCCTGTTGCATAGCTCCTTTTAACTCATCACCTTCAGGATAAATCTTTTTATCACCAATTTTAAAGAATGGTTTTCCTTTGCCATCTAATTCTAGTTTAGTTAGAGTAAGACCTTTAGGCCATTTCATATATGAATTCTTACTATGAAATATCTTACCATTTTTCTCAAGTTCTGTTAGAGCAACATGTAACTCTTCAATAGACTTAGCATTTCTTGCTACAGCCATTCTCTTTATTTGACGATAAGTTAATTCTTCCTTATCAAGTTTTCTTATTAAGTAATCTATAAAAGAAGTTATATCTCTTTGTACTACTTTAGTAATAATTGGATGTTCTTTATCAGTTAAATTAACAACTACTAAGTCTTTATCAAGAATGGTGTCACACTTAACCATTTCACCAGTGATTTTTATTTTATTATCTACAAGTATTAGACCGTCATCACTCTTAACAACATGTTCTAGTTTATGAGTATCCTTGGGAAAACTTTTATAGATATATTTTTTAGGATTATAGACATCTTCTTCTATTTGAAGAGTATATAAAGCCTCTAAGAAATTACTTCTTTCTTGATAACTTTTAATATTCATCTTTGAATATAAATCCTTAAAGCTAATGACCTTTTCTTTTTCTAACTCACTCATTATCTTTCTTTTAAAATCATCAATTTTTTGCATACTACTTACTCCTCCTAATAAAAAATGGTGTAGAAAATCCTACGTCGCTTAAAAACAAAAAGATGTTAATATAAGTTTTTTTACAATTACACTCATATTAACACCTCCCTTAAATAAACTATACCACAAAATAGTCTTAATAGAAAAGCATTTTTACTCAACAGTAACAGATTTTGCTAAATTTCTTGGCTTATCAATATCTCTTTCTAGAAATACTCCTGTATAATAAGAGATTAATTGTAGGGGAATAACTTCTAGTATAGGGTTTATGAAACTACTTCTTTCTGGTATTACAATAGTGTTAGAATTAGCTTCACCCTTATTAGTTACTAAGACGATATTAGCTCCTCTTGCTACTACTTCACTTAAATTGCTTTCTGTTTTTTCATATAACAGTTTATTAGTATTACCAGCTATTACTAGTGTATCTTTATCAATTAGAGAAATAGGACCATGTTTTAATTCACCAGCAGCATAACACTCAGATGATAGATAAGTTATTTCTTTTAATTTTAAATCTCCTTCTCTCATAATAGCATAGTCAAGACCTCTTCCTAAGAAGAATATCTTTTTACTATTAACTATTTCTTTAGCAATAGACTTGTATTTATCTTTATCTTCTAATACTTTTATAACATCATCTTTAATATTTTTTAGTTCATTAATTATCTTATCCATATCATAAGACTTATTATGTTTTGCTAAACTAGATAGGGTAAGTAATGTTAAAATTGCTATTTGCGATGTATATGCTTTAGTAGTAGCCACTGCTATCTCACTACCTGATTTAGTATAAATAACTTCATCTACTAATAGACTAATACTACTGTTTTCAACATTTATTATTCCTAAAGATTTAGCTTTAGTTTCTTTAATTTTCTTAAGACAAGCAAGAGTATCAGCTGTTTCTCCTGATTGAGAAATAAATATTACTAAACTATTTTCATCAAGAAAGTTTTTCTTATAACGATATTCACTAGCAAGGTATACCTGTGTTTCAACATTTGCTTCTTCTTCAAATAAATATTTACCAACTAATCCGGCATGATAAGCTGATCCACAAGCTACTATATCAATTCTTTTATATTTACTAATATCAATTAAATCTAGATATTTATTATCTTCTAGGTAATAATATATTAAATTACTTAGTGTATCTTTTTGTTCCATTATTTCTTTTAACATAAAGTGATCATACTTATCTTTTGAATAAGTAAAGTTACCATCTTTAAATGTTTGCTTTTCTTTAACCAGTTCTTCTCCTATATTATTATAGAAGTTTATCTTATCATTACTAATTGAAGCCCATTCTAAATCATTTAATAAATAATAATCATTACATTCACTTAGGATAGTTGGAATATCACTCGCAATAAAGACGGTATCAGCATTTACTCCGATAACTAAGGGACTATCTTTCTTTATAACAAATATCTTATCTTTAATATCTTTACATAATAAGACAATAGCATAACTTCCTTTTACTTTATCCATAAAATTAATGATAGCTTTATTTATGTCTTTATTTTCTTGATAATAAAAATCTATTAAAGCACAAGCAATCTCTGTATCAGTTGTTGATTTAAAATGATATCCTTTGCTAATTAATGTTTCCTTTAACTCTAGATAATTTTCAATAATACCATTATGTACTAAAGTTATATCTCCCACTGTATGTGGGTGAGCGTTAATAGTAGAAGCTATGCCATGAGTTGCCCATCTAGTATGACCAATAGCAATGTCTGATTTAGTATCAGTATCTATTAGTTCTTTTAAGTCTTTAACTCTTCCTTTCGTCTTTATAGTTTCTATTTTATTATTAGTTAGATAAGCAATACCACAAGAATCGTATCCTCGGTATTCAAGTCTCTCTAATCCCTCAATAACCTTCTTAATAGCATTATCTTTCTTATTTATAATTCCCATTATTCCACACATATTTATACCTACTTTCTAATAACATTGTATGAATCTAGTTAATACTTGTCAAATTATTAGACACTAATTTACATCTTTTTAGGAATATGTTAGAATTAAATCATGTTCATGTAGCTCAGTTGGATAGAGCATTTCCCTCCGAAGGAAAAGGTCATGGGTTCGAATCCCATCATGAACACCATAATTTTTAATTATAGGGGGAGAAGATGAATCTATTAAAAGATAAATATATAATAGTAGAGATTATTCCTACTAGTAGTGATAGTAACAAAGGTATTATTGCTCAAGTTTCCGCTTTAAAACTAGATGGTATAAAACTTATAGATAGGTTTGATTATCGGATTAATGATGAATTAGTTAATAATAAAGATTTATTAGAAATGATAAGTTATGATAAAGATAATTTTATCTATACAGATAATCCTGATTTAATATTATCTAAGTTTAAGAAGTGGAGTAGTAACTTACCAATTCTATTAATTGAAAATAATTATACTAAAGACTATTTAGCTAGTCTTAATAATAAGATGGAATTAGTTTATCCTTACTTAGAATTAGAATACAATTATGATGTATTTAACACTATTATGAATAAATATCAAATAGAAGCTAGTAACTATTTAGTAGATATTATCTATGAAGCAATTATTTTAGAAAGTAATAATAAAAAAGGTGCATAATGAATAGAGTAGGGTTAATATTTGCAATGAGGGAAGAACTTGATGAAGTCTTAAAACAAGTAGAAGTAGAAGAAGAGTTTACGGTATTTAATCTTACCTTTTATAGAGTAATTATTAAAGATATAACTTGTATCTTAGTAGAATGTGGAGTAGGTAAAGTTAATGCAGCAAGATGCAGTCAAATTATGATTGATGTTATGAAGACTGATGCTATCATTAATGTAGGAGTAGCAGGTGGGGTTGACACTTCTTTATCTGTTTGTGATATTGTAATAGGTGAGAAATTAGTTCAACATGACTTTGATATAACAGCCTTTGATCATGTGAAAGGTTATATTCCTAACGTTGGTGTTTATCTTAATAGTGATGAATATCTTTTAAGAATAGCTAATGAGACTTCTAAAGAATTTACTGATATAGCGTTTCATAATGGTGTAATTGCTAGTGGTGATATATTTTGTACTAGTGATAAAATGAGCCAAAAGATTAATCAAAAGTTTAAAGCACTATGTGTCGATATGGAAGGAGCTAGTATTGCTCAAACGTCTTATCTAAGTGGTATTCCTTTTCTAGTAGTAAGAAGTATTTCTGATATACCTAATAACAATAATAAAATTACCTATGAAGAATTTTTAGAAAGTAGTTCTAGATTAGTAGCTAAGTTTCTAATTAGTATGTTAGAGAAAATTAGTATTTCTAAGGTATAAAAGCATCTAAATTATGATAGATGTTTTTCAGTTTTGATATTGTTTTTAATGGCATAGTTAGAAACACTTCTAAAGTTTTCATCATACGGATATACTTCTTGTCCAAACTTTAACCACATTTCTGAAAAAGATTCACCATTACTTAATAGTCTTTTAACTCTTTCATTATTAATAACCTCATTATTTGGTTGATTGTTAAGATCTATACAATTTTCTTCATCATATAACTTGCTTTGTAAATCACACTCTAATTTATCACATTGATAAGCAAAGATAGCTTCTTTTGTTTCTTTGGCATCAAACTCTAAAAATAACTCTTCTAATGTCTGTCCATCAATCAATTCACTCAAGATGGTATGAACTGCTTTATGTTCAATTGTCTCTTTACTTTTATTATCAATTTCAAACTGGGTTAAATCACCAATAACTGTTTCACCTAGTTCATGAATAGCAAGCATTAAAATTACTTTCTCTAGATTTATATCGTACTGATACTCACTTTTCATAGCAATAGCAAGCATTTGGACACCATAAATATGTTCAGCAATACTTTCAAGTCTTTCCCTTTTTAGATTCCAAACTTTCCAACCACTCCTAACAACATCTTTTAGTTTATTGCAAAGAACATAATAGTTAATTACTTTTTCTTCTTTTGACATAATGTTTTCCTTTCTATAATTTATTATAATAATGATTATAAATTTTACAATATTTTATGATAATAGTAGAAGATATATTTCTAATGATAAATAAAAATCACTATCTAGAGTGATTCTTAGTATCGCCAATAAGGAGTTTTGCAACCATTATTAGCCATGTGTTGTTTTATAGGACAATTAACTATTACGAAGTTGCTTTTAAAGGAAAGGTCATTATTTAATGCTATTTTACAATCGGTCTTTAAGATGAATGATTTGTTACTTTTTTTTTAACACTAAAAGTAATCGTTGTTTTACTATTTGCTTGTACCTCATCTGGTTTGATAGTTAAAGTACCATTGTTATAAGTATATTGTAACGCAGTAGCACTAGTATTATTTATTGTTACACTACCATCTACAAAGTCAACTAAAGTAGTATTTAAAATATCAGTTACTACTGGATTTTGGTAACTAGTATTTGTATCATTATTGATTTCAATGGTGTAGGTTAATATTCCATCTATCCAATTAGTTTTATCAGCACTTTTAACTAAAGTTAAACCATCAACTATGTTAACTATTGAGGTATTAGATGTTAGTGATGTTGGAACACTATTATAAGTACCAGTTGATGTTACTTGATTAGATAATTCATTCATGAAAATTCCTCCTATCAATATATATGTATTTTAATCATTAAATATTATTTTTTTATTTTAATTTTATCTTTGATTGGTAGGAGAGAGGCTATATCATTATTGTTTATAGATACTAATTTAGTAAGAGTCTTTTCTTGTTCTATAGTTACAGTATTTGGAACTTTAATTATAGCAAGCCTTTTATTTATGTAAGCTTCATATATAGCATATCCTAAGTAATCAACTAATATATCCTTATAATTATAAACTCCTTGTCTGAATTGGTATAATTCTTTTCCCTCTAAAATACTATTTATATCAATATTATAAAACTCTTCCATAAAGGCTTTAATACTATTTTCAGAAAATGTATTTCTATCTACTGGGAAAAAAGATATAAAACCTCCAGCTTTGTTTATTATACCTTGTCTATTAATAGGTAGATTAGGGTAAGAATAAATTTTTAAATTTTTCAAGCATATCACCTTAATAAATAATATGACAAAAATCTTAAAAGTTTCTTGCTAATTAAATAATTTATATGTTAGAATTTAGGTGTACTGCCGGTATAGTTTAGTGGTAAAACAGATCCTTGGTAAGGATCAGCGGTAAGTTCAATTCTTACTTCCGGCACCAGATTGATAGGAAACTCGAACTTTTCGAGTTTAAGTAATAAATGCTAACTAGAAATAGTTAGTT
>CAVLCG010000035.1:0-12895 GCA_963661445.1 bacterium
TAAAGTTTATTCTGATTATAATTTTTCACCCCTAACAAACTAGGACACAGCGTATTTTTTTGTAAGTTTTAAAGTTTTATTTTGATTTAGTTCTTGTAAATCCGAAGGAACAAATATTCCATCCTGCATGATCAATTCATCATCAAAAAATATTTGCCCACCTCCATTTTCTTTTTTATGAATTTGTACCATATCCCAATGAATACCAGATTCATTACCATTGTTGCTAGTTGGATGACTCGCACCTAAAGCCAAATGAATAGAACCTAACATTTTTTCATCGTAAATTATATTTTTTACAATTCTATCAATTTTTGGATTAGTACCGAAAGCAAACTCACCTACATATCTTGCTCCAGCATCTGTATCTAATATTCTATTCAAGTCTCTAGTAGTACTACCAGATTCCGCCTTAATAACTTTACCATCTTTAAAGTCTAACTTTATGTTAGAAAAAGTAATATCTTGATATAAAACATCTGCATTATAAGTTATTGTACCATTTACACTTTCAAGTTCAGGTGCAATAAATACTTCTCCATCAGGCAAGTTGATTTTACCATTACAAATAACTGCTTTATATTTTCCAATATTAAAGTCTAAATCTGTTGTAGGAGTCAGTATTTTTACTCTATTAGCCTTATCCATTCTTTCTTTTAAAGGCAACATAAGTTTACCCATTTCTCCATAGTCCGCCAAAACAGTATCGAAATAAAAGTTTTCAAACTTTTCTGTACTCATACCAAATTTTTGTGCAAAAACTTTTGAAGGGTATCGAACTGTTACCCATTTTGTCTTTGGCAAACGTATATCCCAATGAACTGGTTTATAATATAAATTATGGTATAAATTCCATTTTTCTGGTGGAATATCACTTAATTCAAATAAGTTGTCATCATCTTTTATTTCTATATAAACATCCATTTCTGACATCATTACTGATTCAAATGCACTTTGAATGTTTATTTGTTCGGCACTAATATTCCTTAATAGTTCTCTTTGTATATCACTTTCTTTTAATAATACAAATGGTAATGCTCCTCTTTCATAGCATTTTCTGATAATATAGTTTATCAACGGTGCACAACTTCTGCTTGATTCAATAAGAACTCTCTCTCCTTGCTTTATTTCACAAGAGTGATTTACTATTAAATCTCCTAATTTCTCTAATCTTGGATCTCTCATTTACAACCACTACCTCCTTCTACTTTTTGCATCTAAATTATCAAAACTTGCTCCCATATTCATAATAAATTCTTCTTCATTTCTAGGGTCATTGCCTATGTATTCTTTACTTATAATATTTTCACCAACATATTCAGTGTATCCATAAGGTTTTTGTATCATTGAAGCGTGTCCGCCGCTTAATCTCATAATTGATGTTGGCAAATCAACAATTTCTCTTAATGGTGCAATACCAGAGAATTTAACATTCATTCCATCATAATCAATTGAATCATATAATACTCCATAATTTGATACTAAACTCAAAATACTTTTATAATTATCTTTACTACTATTTATTGTATAATACATATTTGGTTCTAATATTTTCATTCCTGCATCTTTAAATGCTCTCATAAGGGCAATAGGAACTGCTATATTAAAGTCTGCTGGATCTGATCCAACATTATCACATTTACCATTAATTAAGGATATTTCAGCATCAGTTACTTCCCAACCAAACAAACCTTGTTGACAATAGGATTTAACCAATCTTTCCACTTGTTTTTGATATTTAGGGAATAAATAATCTGTTGAGAATTTAGATTGATATTTTAACCCACTTCCTCTTGGCAATGGCTTTACTTCGAAACCAACACCAGATACTCTTGTATAATTAGCCTCTCCGTAACCTGTCTTAATTGGTGTTTCTTTATGAACAATAATAGGATTTGAGAATTTAGTCTTTATTCCAAACCTTTCAGATAAAATATTGTCAATAACTTCCGCCTGTAATGCTCCCATCAATTTTATAACGATTTGTCCTGTTTGCTTGTTAAACATAGCTTGTAAATCTGGATTTTCATCATTTATTATTTCTAAAGCTTTAATAAGTGCCATTTCTTGAGAATTATCTACTGCTTCTATGGTTGTTTGAAATAATGGATTTATGAATGATACTCTTTTATATTCATTAATTTCCTTACCTATTATTTCTCCACATTTTGCTGATAAGCCAGTAATAATTCCAATTTGACCACTCGCTAAACAATCTACTTTTTTCTTAGTAAAACCATCTATAACACTCATAGTTCGTATTCTTTCTGTTTTACCATCCTTTGTAGGAATTTCTTCCCTATTTTCTAATTGACCTGCTAAAGTTTTAACATATAATTCTCGAACTTCATTTTCTCTCTTAACGGTATAGACATATCCAGAAAATTTATCTGATTTTCTTTCTTTATAAGTTGGCAAATATTGATCAATTGCATCAATTAACAATTTCATTCCTGCATCTAATAATGCACTTCCACCATAGACGCAAAATAATTCACCTTTCATAGATAGTTCTCGAATTTTTCTTTCAATCAAATCTTTATCTATTGCTTCATCATTTATATATTTTTCCATTATTTCGGAATCAATATCAGCAAGTTTTTCTTTAACATCCTCTTGGCTAGGTTCTATATAAGATAATCCATCATTTGAAGTATCATCCTTTTCTACTATTATTTTAGGTAATATTCTACTGTCTAATTTAGTATGAATTTCGTTCAATGTTCTCTTATAATCAGCACCCATTCTATCCATTTTATTTATAAATATAATCGTTGGAACTTGTTTTTCTTTCAACATATTCCAAATAACTTGAGTTTGAGGCTCTATTCCCTCAACTCCTGATATAACTAAAATTGCTCCATCTAAAACATTAATTGCTCTTTCTACTTCTGCTGAAAAATCAACATGACCTGGTGTATCTATGAGTTGAATTGTTTTATTTTGTAATGGAATAGTAACCAAGGAAGCTCTTACAGATATACCTCTACTTTGCTCTATTTTCATATTATCTGTCGTCGTATTACCATGGTCAACTCTACCTGTCTGTTTTTTTACTTTTGTGTGTACTAACAATTGCTCTGTTATAGTTGTTTTACCAGCATTTGCATGAGCAAATACACCAAGTGTCATTATGTCATTATTCATTTTTATCATCTCCCCCTAATAACTGTCTTAATATTTCATTTTCTAATATATAATATTTTTTAGTTGAATATTTAGAAAAATCACTTAAAATATAATTATTTACTAATTCGTTTAAATCTCTTACATTTTTAATTGATAATTGATTTAAAGGTCTACTAAATATACTGTGATCTTTAATTAAATAAAAACTATCATTAATCAAATCTATCCATAAAGGAAATATTATTGATTTTGTCCTTAAAAATATTTTTGTGTCTATTTTATTAAAAACATTTGAATGTATTTTTATATTATAACCTGTTTTTCTATAACAATCTTCAATTATACTATTGAGTAATTTTAAATCTATGCTAGAATCTAAATTATTGCTTATGCTTCTTCCCTCATCTAATAAACAACATAAATTAATATTCTTAACTTTTAAGGAATTTAGCAAGTCAATTACATCGGATATTTCATTTAAATTATTTTTTGTAACAGTTACTTGAATAGTAACGCTTTTTTTGTTAAGTTGTAAATATTTAATTGTATCAATTGTTTTTCTAAATCCCATAGAATTTCCACGTAAATAATTATGATTGTTTTCCAGCCCATCTAAACTTAAACAATAACTATCTACATAATTAAGTATTTCATGATTAAATGCAAATCCATTTGTAAATATTGACGGCTTTACTTCATTTTCTTTACAGTATTGTAGCATTTTCAAAAATAAAGGGGAAATTGTACATTCACCGCCAGTTAGCATAACCTCATTAATATTCATTGCTTTTATTTTTTGAATTGTATTTTTAAATTTATCAAATATAATATCGCAATCTTCAAATTCTTTATTTCCAGCATTCATATAGCAATGTTTACACATTAAATTACATTTATGGGTTATAATTATATTCACCTTATTCATAACTTTTCATCACCTCTATTAAAAATGCAGTGTAATCAATTATTGAATATGGACATTGATTAAGTAAATTAATAAATAATCTTTCATTATAGTAAATGAACTTTTTATATCCATCTTGACTCTTACAATTATCAAGAATATAACTTATAGTATTATTATTTATATTTCCAATAACAATTTTTTTGTTTTTTATACTCATACAATATACGAACCCAAAAGAATCTATAAAAATGTTTCTAGGAATGTTATTTCCATAGCTTCTATTACTATTTTCATTATTCAAATAAATATTATACGGACAATCATATATCAATTCTTTTTCCATAAATAAATTAGAGAAATTAAGTTCTTTTGATTTAACACCAGCAACTATCTTATCGAGTGCAACATTTATATTAGTCAACTTGCTCAAATTATAATCTATATGTAATAAAATGTTGTCATACTTATTAACAATATCTATTATTTTATCCTTTTCAGTGTATTTAAAATTTAGTTCATAAAAACAATCTTTATTATTTTTGATCTTTAAAAATGTTTTGACATCACAGTAAATAATTGTATAAAAATCTTTATTCACTTCATTCATGATATTTGAATACTTATCATCGTAATCGCTAATTTTAATAAAAATCGTTATATCATTAAAGATTAATTTTTTTAATTCTTTATAAACATCTACTAGGTTACTAGCTTTGCATTCGATAAATAATCTTTGAAAGCCTCGATTACATACCATAGAATCTTTAAATAATGTTACCAATATATCATTCGAATATTCCACAGTTATAGAAGCATTTTCAGTTTTAAGATATTTATTCATCATACAACCTACAATTTGGCAATGAATTTTCTATGCTTTTATAAATTCCATAGCTAATACCAAAACAGCCAGTATTACATCCTCTAATTTTGCAATCCTTACAACCTTTTTTTGTTCTTCTTGTAATATTATTAAATTTCTTAACATTTTTGCTATTCCATATTGTTGACATATCATCATTTAAAATATTTCCCATTTTAAATTCAGGATATTTCATCATATCACAAGGATATACATCTCCATTAGAATCAATATTTATTCTTGTTTTACCACAATTACATTTTAATAAACTAAATTTATAACTATCTTCTTCAGTAAATTCACTATTTTTATATAAATCATTATAAAATTTATAACCATCTATACCCATTCCTAGCTTTTCAAATTTAGTTCCATTTTCATGTTCTTTAATATGTATTAAATCCTTTAATAAATTTTCATCTATTGTAACTAATTCAGTTTTCTTACCTCTACCCATTGGTAAAACTAAAATAGTTCCAAAGGAAGCTGCACCTTTTGAAGAAACATAATTATACATATCAATTATGCCGTCTTTGTTTTGATTGGTTATAACCATTTGAGTTCTAAAAGCCCATTTCATTTTTTCGCAAACATTAATTGCAGATACTGCACCATCATAACTACCTCTGCCTCTTAATCGATCATTTAATTCTTTATTTGTAGAGTCCAAACTTATTTTAATTCTTATTGAATTTTTATTTAATTGTTCAAACTTGGATAATAATTCTTCTGTTATTCCAGTACCATTTGATACTAATTCGACAAATACTCCATTTTCATTAAATAATTTTACGCATTCTGGTAATTGATTAACTAAAGTTGGTTCTCCGCCTCTTATTGAAACGTATTTTATACCACTTGATATTAATTTCTTTGCAATTTTAATAACATTATTATCATCTATCTTTTCTTTATTTCCTAATGCTGAAGCACTACAAAATATACAATGCAAATTACAATAATTTGTTATATCCCATGTTGCATATAACGGATATGGTAATCTAATCTTTCCATTATTAATATAATGTTCATGTATTAGAACCAAAAAGCCATCTGGCTGATACTCTAACTTATTATTCTCACATAATTCATTATACTTTTTAAATAAATCATATAACTTACTCAAAAATATCACATCCCTCAAAATATGGTAAATATTCTTCTATTTCATTCTTTGTTTTAGCATTAATTATTTTATTAAAATAATCTACCGCAACAGAATCTAGTTTTAATATTACATTGGTCTTACAGTTTAAAACAAAACCAGTTTTTTCGTCTAAATCATCAGTAATATAATATATTATGTTTTTATTTATTTTCATTAAAATTACACTCCCCACATAAAATACAAGAATTTAAATCTCTACCATATAAACTTTCTTGAAATAGCAATGCTCTTGCTCTACAGCCACCGTTACACAATTCTCTTTTTGAACATTTTTCTTTGCATTTTAAATCACCATATTCATCCACCATTTTGCTCCAACATAAAGATAAATTAAATTCATTATCATTTATATTGTCAAATATAAAGCAATTTGTAATAAGACTTGGACACAAGCAAACATTTCCATTTGGTTTAATGTATAAAAATCTCTTACCAACACCACAATCTGTTATTTTTAATTCAACATTTAATTCTTTATTCTTATATAAATCATGTATTATCTGAACACTTCTAAAAGTATTTTCATCTAATTTATTAGCTCTACCATTTGGGATAATAGCGTCTAATACACAAGGAACATTCAAATCTTTTAAAAACATTATTGTATCATCAATATTTTTTTCATTATGAGTTCCAACCATAGTATTAACAGACAATTCGATACTAGTTTGTTTTAATTTGTTTATATTGCTAATTGTTTTATCTAAAGCTCCAATCATTCCTCTAAATTCATCATGATTTTTAGCAATATTTGAATCTACTGAAGTAATAATTTTTTTAACACAATATTTTTCAAATAAATCTAAAACTTTGTTACTTTGAATTGTTAAATTACTAAAAATTGTAACTAGCATTCCTGCATCATATAATTTGCTTAATAAGTATTCTAAATCTTTATATAGCAGTGGTTCTCCACCCGTTAAATCAAATTGATAAACATTCAATTTAACAGCTTGTTCTATCAAATTATCTAACGCTTCTAAACTTAATGTGTGTTGATTTTCGAGTTTGAAATCACCATAACAATGTTTACATCTTAAATTACATTTATCAGTAAGTTCAACAAAAAGTCTTGCTGTATCTAAATTAGTAATCTTTTTAATATTATTGCATCTCTTTTGTTTTTCTTGTTTTAATGTTTCTAAATCCAGCAACTGATTTAACACATCTTCTAAATCATAATAATAATTTGAAAATTCTTTGATAGTTATACCTTCATGTTCATAAATAAAATTTAATATTTCGAACATATCTTCATTTATAATACTTTTTGTTCTACTTTTTCTATCAAAAAGAAATATAATATTTTCTTTTTGATTGTTTACAATAATAACATCTTGATTTATATACAGTGGCATAGGTACCTCCTTAATCACAATAATTGGAGAAACAGGATAAACTGTTTCTCAAGTTAAGCACTACAATGACAAGTTCCAGAAGCACAAGCAAATGAACTAGAATTTGCTTTTACAACTGAAATTGTTGGCTTAACAGCTTTTGTAGTTTCTTTTTTCATCTAAACTACCTCCTTATATTTAGTTTTTTTATATGAGATTCCTATAAACTCATGTCTTAATTATTTTTGAAATATAACTCTGCTCTATTGTATTTACCAGTATGTTCTAATTTAAAGTTTCCATTTGTATAGTTGTTCACTGTTTTTTTCCAAAAAGACTCTGCTTTTGGTGATAATGGAACAGCTTTTATAGTCCAATTGCCTTTATATATGTCAAAAATTTTCTTTACTGCTTCTTCACCAACTTTTTTTCCTTTATAATTATTTAGAACAAACATTTCACTTATTTCGTAATTATTTTCTGAATTGTCATCTACTAATACAAAGCCTAAAATATCATTGCCTGACTTAATAAAATATGCATAATTATTATCAAAATATTTATTCAAATCATATTCATATTCACATACTTTTGAGTCAAAAGTAATTGGAAAATATAAACTTAAATCATGTAAATACAATTGTAATAATTTTTCTAAATTTGTCCTTTCACTAGACGTTACTTTTTCTACACTAATATCCATTTTTTACTCCTCATTTTTTAGTGCTTCATTATTTTAATAAAAAAAGGGGGGGACACAAAACAAGGTCCTCCTCCTCCAAAATATTAATAATAAAACACTAATTGAATTTAATCGAGGTCTATTCTACCATTTTTTTCCAACTATGTCAATATTTTTTTACAACAAATGTCGACTATTTCAACATTTATCAAAAACTACAAACTTAATTCAAACTCTTTTTCATCTTTTTCCTTACTATCATAATCTAATTCCGAATGTTTCATTCGAACATAATCTTTTTCAACTCCAACATAATTAAATAACTCATCTTCCTTTGTAGTATCTAACGATATATTAACTACATCTTTTCTAGTAAAGTTTTTATTATCATAATGTGCTATTATTTCGTTAGTAGTTGCTTCTTTTGCCTTATCATTACCAAATAATAGTATCTGTCTAAAAAACGTTTTTATTGCCTTTAAAATGACTTTTATTTTATTTTTTAAAGTTCTATTTTCTTTTTCCAGCTTTTCATTCTTATATTGCAAATATTCTATCTCATTTTCTAAATTATTTTTCTGTCTTTCTATACTTCTATAACTATAAGAATAAT
This sequence comes from bacterium, assembly GCA_963661445.1. Taxonomy (GTDB): domain Bacteria; phylum Bacillota_I; class Bacilli_A; order RF39; family UBA660; genus Onthousia. Next base: position 8,699 of record CAVLCG010000035.1, read on the forward strand.
TATCTATTTCTTTATAAATATAATTTAACTTAGGTTGCATATCCATAACTTTTTTAGACTCTTTGATAACATTGTTCATACTATCAAAAGTATCTTTCTTTATTTTTACATACTCTTTATTTAGCAAGGCTTCTTTACTTGTTTTCATTCTCTCATTAAAAACCTCGAACGATTTATTTAATCTTTCATTTCTAACATTTAGTTCATTATTTAATTTTCTAGTTATTTTTTTAAACTCTTTTAAATTAATATTTTCATTATCAGAATTTTTAATTCCTCTTTCTAAATCATATCCTTTACTAATTAACCTCTTATGATACTTATCTTGCAACTCGGATAAATGATTTTTGTCTTTAATATATTGTTTCTTTGAAATAGTATATCTTTCAGAATTACTCCTTTTATCTAACTTTTTTACAATTGGGATTACTACACAATGAATATGTGGAGTTTTCTCATCCAAGTGCACTGTTGCATGTAATACCTGATCTTTCGTATAACCTAAATCATTATAGACAAAATCCATACAAGTATCTGCCCAAACTTTTATATCTTCTCTTGTCATGTCTTTAAAGAAAGTATTAGTTGCAGTAAATAAAAGTTCATCCGCAACTACATTTTTGCTTTTATCTAACATTTCTCTAAATGTTCTTTTTCTATCTTCCCTCTCTGTTTTCATTCTTTCTTCAAATTCTTTTTTATAGTCAATTGTCTTATTATAAAAAACTCTAACATATTTTTCTGTTAGAGGTACTAATTCTATATTATTACTTGATAATTCTTTTTTAATATCTGGATTAGATTTATATGACTGTTTTTCTCTCTTGTTATGAGAACCTATTCCAGCCAAATCATTTATAGTCATAATTGGTTGACTTCTAAATATTGCATAATTTAAATTCATTTATCATTCCTCTCTTCCTTAATATACATAGCAAAAAAGATATGCAACTAAACATATCTTTACTAATTTCATAACCTTTACTTAAAAATACTTAAAAAAATTACTTGTCGTTACAATATCAAACCGAGGACACTAATTATATTATATATTAATTGATATTATAACATTTAGATTATAATCAATATTTTCTTTTCCAGTTAGATTTAAATTAAATAACTTGTTTTTAATTTTTCCTTTAAAACAAAGTAAATCAAGTTGATTAATATTAGTTGTCATTTGTCCTAAACTAGATTTCTAGTTTGCACTGCAAAATATGTTTGTCCTAAAGCAACTACCTGCTTTCTAGAATCAGCATTCTGAACAATTAAGTAGCAAGCATATCTAGATAACCTATAATCTATAATATTTCTTGAAGTTTTAGAGCCTATTTTAACCATTTTTCTCACCTGGACAAAATGGTCTGTTACTACATAATTACTCTTTTCACAAGCAATTTTTGCATTTTCAATTACATTACAAAACTTATCCCATCTTTTGTATTCTAGTACTACTTGTAATTCTCTAGCATACCAATATTCCTTATCATATTCATTAGTATGTTTAATCCTTTCAAAAATTGTTTCACTGTATTCATTTATTTGATTCATGTTCCACCTCCAAAAAATTTTAAATATATAATATTATAAAAACATATGTTCGTCAATAGTTATTTTAAATTATTTCTATAATTCTGTTTGAAAGTACTCATAAACACCTCTAGTTATACTTAAAGCCAGTCTTTTTTGATAATCTTCTCTTTGCAATAAATACCTATCATTTGGATTAGACAAGAAACCACACTCTATTAAAACACCAGGTACTCTAGTATTAGAATATAAATAAAGATTAGTCTTCTTAATAATCCTCTTAGTCTTAAACTCTTTTTTAAATTCATTATGAATACTTTCTGCTAATAAAAGATTATTCTTATTTATAGAATGATATAAAACCTCTTGTCCCCTACCATTTCCCGCATTAATGTGAATAGAAAGATATAAATCACTCTTTTTATTTTGAATAAATAAAATTCTTCTATATAAGTCTCCCCTTTTCTTTCTAGCATCCCACTTACTAGATAAATCTTCATCTACCATTCTAGTCATATAGACAGTTGCCCCGTTTTCTTCTAAGACTTTTTTTAATTGATAAGATATCTCTAGATTTAAATCTTTTTCTAAAATTTTACCTGATATAGTACCACTATCTCTACCACCATGACCGGGATCAATTGTAATTATTTTCCCTTCAAGTGGTAATATACTATTCACTTTAGCATCTACTAATTGAAGTGATATTAGTAAAGTAAAGAAAAGTATCAACATTAAACTCTTATATTTTCTAATAAACATATAAAAACACCTAGTAAATTTTATGTCTACTAGGTAATTTTAATCACAATAATAACAAAATAGTTAAATAAGTAACTCTACTTAGATTTATTTAAATTTTTTCTTTCTTTTGTAGCAATTAACGTTCCATCTGTCTTGTAAATTGATACTCGAATGACATCATCATATAAATTTAAAGACCTATTCAAAATATCATCTACAGAAGTAAAAGAAGGGATATCATCTTCATCAATAATTGGATTACAATCAGCAAAGCCAAGCATAAATCCTTCTATTGTTTTACAATAAGCACCAAGTGAATACTTATCATCTTTTTCAAAATATACAATTCTATATCCTTCATCATATTTTTTTCCACAACCAGCATCTATTAGTTTTTCAGGTAAAATTCTCATTTTATCAACTCCTAACTGCGTAAATTATAATTTCAAATTTTGCTTCTTATTCAATAATCACTCTATTATTAAAATTCTTTTGCAAAGATAATACTAACTTTTTCATTGAATTACTATATTCATTAATAGTGATAGGAAATCCATACTTAAATCGTTCCTTTAAAGTATACCGTCCATAAACGTTATCCAATAAGTTAGATGAATTTAATAAATTAATTTTATTACCAAAATTAAAATAATCAACAATAGGAACATTTACATATCCATCAGCATAATGATAACCTCTTAATAATCTTTTTAGACTCTCTGTTTTCAAAACTTTCGATAATACAATTAATCTTTTAGTATCTAAACACTCAACTGAGTTGTTGAGTTCATTAAATGATTTTATTTCTGCTAACCTCTCTTCGGGACAGTATTCATATAATTTTTCATCATACCCATTATCAACTAAATAAGACATTCTAATTATTAAGGCTTCTAAATTATTTTCATGATAGGCGGATTTATATTGACAAGCATGTTCTACCTCATGTAACAATACTTGTAATATTGAAATATTTTTAAAGAATAATTTTTCAAAATCACTAGCACCTAAAATAGCAAAATCAATATCACTCACCATCTGTTCAATCATTCTAACGTAAATAGTTATTTCTTTTGTGAATGTGGGATAAGAAGCAAGATTATTGCTTCTTATATGTTGAACATTTATATTTAAAATATAATCGTTTAAGCATTTATTAATTACTAACAACTCCAATATCTTTTCAATATCTTTCAAATTTATAATTTCATTATTATTGGTTTTATCATAAATGATTTTCAAAATATTTTCCATATAAATTTTTTTACTTTATTATTATAATTAAAACTACTTTCTTTTTGACAACAATTTATTTTTTTCAGATTTATTTATCTGATTATTTTCCTTGTAATCATATAATATATCTAAAAATTTTGCTTCTTCTTGCGTTAAATTCAATTTTTCATTATATTTCAACCATGGGTTTTTCCAAGATCTTCCATAGGAATCCTTCCTATTTGATGGTCTATCATAATTTGTATTTTCATTTTTATGTCCATGTCCTTTTGTCCAATCACCATCAGTAGGAGTATAAACATTCCCATACTGATCACCTATTACATCATATCCATCATCATTCGTACATTCAGGTGAATCTAAATAATCTGCATATGATTGATAGTCATAATTAAAATCCTCTAGAGTTTTTCTAGCCATAATATCTTCCTCCTCAAAATATAGAATAATTTTAATAAAGTAAAAAGGTTCAACCACCACCCTTATTCTATGTATAAGGTGAGGAAAGCATTATAGTATAAGTAAATATTTATCATATAACGTTCCTCTTAATTTTGTATGGGGCGTAAATTTTTTTAAGGGGTATTAGCATAATGCTAATATTCTTTTTTTTACATCTTCATCCCATAAACTGCTTTCTTCTTTTGCTCTCAATGTAAGAATATATTGTCCACCATTAATACTCCA
>CAVLCG010000036.1:0-12865 GCA_963661445.1 bacterium
AATTTTCCCGCGAATGTTTAAATTATTTTAAGACATTTTCAAAAACTATTGACAGAAAAAAACTGTTTTCCACAGTCTTATAAATATTCTTTTAATTTATCCACAGTTTTCTGTTGAAACTTTAAAAAGTCTTCTGCTAGTTTTTTATCTTCTTTCTCTGCTTCTTTAGCAAAGTCTTTTATTTTCTTTTCCATTTCTATAGAACCCATTGATACACCTTTAATTAACATATCAGCAATAGCAGCATCACTATTATCTTTCTTTACTTCTTTACTGATTCCCATTGTTGACATCATTTTTGCAATTAGTCCTTCTTCTTCAAGTTTAACATTTTCTTTTTTTAGTTGTTCTTTAGCTTTACTTTTAAATTCTTGATATTCTTTTAAGATATCTTCAGCCAGCCCTTTAATCTTATTATCTCTATCTTTTAAATCTTCTAATAAGTGTTCCATTGTATAACTTCCCATGGAAGCATCTTTATAAACATGTTCTAATAATTCATTTGTCTCTTTCATTTTATTCTCCCTCTATCGTTTCTTTTTCTTGTGATAATGTTTGATACTTTTCTGTTATTTTAGTTGTATCTGTTTCTTCTAATTTATAAAATCCACATCTAAACATAGTTTCAAATGTTTCTCTTTGTAGTTGTAATAGATTATCATACATTTTCTTATACTTACTAAATAATGTCTCATTACTTGCTTCGGTAAGTGCTACGTTATAATCTTTCACCATACATTTCAAGGTTGCTAACAAGTCATTTATATAGTCTTTATCATTTAATTCTATTCCTTCTTCTACCTCTATCTTTTGATTAGAAATTTCTTTATTCATTGTTACCTCCCTGTTCTAAAATAACTAATATTTCTTGCATATTCTCATTAAAAGTATTACCTGCTTTTTCCATTATTTCTTCTATTTCTAGATTATTTACCATATCTATATAATTAACTATTTTTTTATAACCTAGATAATTATAATTAAACATATCTTCTAAATAATCTAAATCTTTACTAGAAATAATATCTGGTACTTGTTCATAATTCATTTTTATCATCCTCCAATATTATTATTGATAGTTTTTTAACTTTTATACAAAAAAATATCAGTTATAATAACTGATACTAAACTCCTGTCTTAGGAGGTATGATTTCATCTGTTTGTTCTTCTATCACTTCATTAACTTCTACTTCTTCTTTTTGCTCTTTTACTAATTGAAATTCTAAGTAACTACTAAATTCATAGTTCATATAAGCATTAGTTGTATATGGTCCATTTATAAAGAATTTCATAGTTGTTAGATTATTTTCACCCATTGGATTAATTGTTTTTAAATCTTTAGCAAGATAATTATTACCTAATTCTCTATTTCGCATATAACTACCAACCGATGTTAAATCACTAGTCTTATAGTCATATTTTTCATCACCAAATAGAAGACTAAATAACATGTTATACCAATAATTATAACCAAGCTCTACTATTTCTAGATTACTTTCTTTAATTGGTAAGTCGTTTCCATTAAATATTTCACTAACTACTTTAGCTGGAAAATCTTCTAATTTAGTACATTCTAGATTGTATTTTTTATTATAGAAATCTAAATAATATTTATTTAATTCTTCTATACCTTTATAACCATTCTCTTTAAGTTTTTCATCTAAAGCTTCATCTGTTACCATATCTTTTTTAATACTTTTTTGATACAAACTTCTTAGTGCTGAATTAGCAGTTCTATCTGGTCCATAGCTACTTGCTATTTCTTGACCATCAAATCCTTTGCTACCAATAATCTTTTCTTGATAATCACTTATATCCATAGTTGATAGAATAAAGCTTTTATCTTTATAATGATATTTATTATTTGATTTATTTACTATTTTAATATTTACTTTTATCCCATCTCCTGGTAGATACCCTTCAGCTTCACTTATTGATTTAAAGATGGTCGGTACAATATCAATAGTATCTTCATTATAATCTTCAGGAATAGTATAAGTCGCTGTAACACTATCTATTATTCTCTTAGTTATGTTTACATCTATTTTTTCCACAATACCTGTGGATAAAGTTTTTTTCTTTGTTTTCACAGTCTGATATTTACTTAAGTTTTTAGCAGACACTGGTATACTACTTATTAATAGTAGAAGTACTACTATCATAACAAAAAATAATTTTCTTTTCATAAATTCTCCTTTAATTTTGCCCCTATCACTAGATAAAGTCCATCTTCATCTTGGGAACAGGTTTGTAGTATTAATATTTTATTAGTTTTATCTATATTTATACCTGTATCATATATAGATTTTTTCTTAAGTTCTTCTAAATGTTTCATAAATGTTTCATCAGTAAACTCTAACCTAGTATAAAAATAGTCTTCTTTTAGTAACATAACAGTAAATACTTGATATGTTTCTTGTTTGTCTTTATAGTCAAGTTCTATATCTCGATGATTTAGAAAAAAATCTTGTTTTTTATACCCTAGCAGTTTAGTAAATGGTATATCTACTGTAGAAGAACTATGTCCATAAATAATTATTTTCCTAGTACTATTTAAATTAATTCGATAATCAACAAATAGACTTCCACCAATAAACTCCTCTTTTTTATTATTATGATTCATATAAAACTCATTATCTGTAGTTTGCATAACTGGTTCTTTTACTATTAAATTATTAATTGATAGAGTAAACTTTTGGTCTGTATTTTCTTGGTTTACTACTGGAGTTGTTGTTATTTCTTCACTTTTTATCTCTTGTTGTTTATTATCTACTATTTGTTTTTCTTCCTTACTAGGAATCATAATTACTAAAAGACATATTATTATACTGACAACTGCTATCTTTTTTCTCATCTTCCCTCCTTTTTTCCAATATAGCAGTTTACTAACATAAGATTTGTCGAAAGAAGAACATAAAAAAAATCAATCTATAATAGACTAATTTTTAACTAAATTATATATTTTTTCATGGATAGTATTTATATCTTTCATTTTACCATTAGCACTACATTCTACCTTTTCCCATGAAAGATAATCTGCTACAAACAAGGCATTATCATAGACTTTTTTCATAAATTCCAAGTCTCTTTCATGAATATCATTTATTATTCCTTCATTATCCGGCCTTTGCTTTCTAAGATTTGTCACTAAATCAAATGGAGCAGTTAAAAATATAACTTTATCTGGTTTTTTTATACCTAATTTGTTATATTCAAAATCACTTACATAATCAATAAATTTCTTTTTTTCTTCCATATTATCAATAAGTGCAGACTGATAAATTAAACTCGAGGTAGTATATCTATCAAACAACAAAATATTTCCATGGTTATAACTATCTTTTAAAATAGTATGCCATGTAATTGCCCTATCATTAGCATATAAATTATTTACAAAGTAAGGCGACAAATCCCTAGGCCTCCCATATTTACCACTTAAGTATTCCTCTATCGGTTTTCCTTGATATGTATTATAGCTTGGAAAATGGTGTATTGTAACATTATATCCATCTCGAAGAAGTCTATTATGTAATAGTTCATATTGAGTAGTTTTACCTATTCCATCACAAGTTCCTTCTATAACTATTATTTTTCCTTGACTCATTTTAATCCTCCCATATATATTAACAGTATAGCATAGAAGTATTGTTATAGTGAGTCAACTGTATCAATTCCTAATATTTTTAATGCTGATGTCAAGACCTTTACCAAACATTTCAGCATACATAATCTAGATGACTTTAATACTTCATCTTTTTCATTAGAAATATTTACTTGTTCATAAAAGCTTGAAAATAATTGAGTTAATCTAAAAATGTACTTGGTTAAATGTGCTGATTCATTTGTTACTAATAAACTATTAACTACTTCTTTAAAATTAGCTAGTTCTTTAATTATTTTATTTTCTATTTCATTAGTATATTTAAATTCATCAATATCAGTAATGGCATTATTTCTCAAAATAGATTTCATTCTTGCTATACTATACAAAATATACATGCCTGATTCTCCAGTAAAGCTGGTAGCATTTTCTAAGTTAAAGTTTACAATTTTCTTTCTAGATACATTTAACATTGTAAATTTAATGCAAGCATTTACTAGTATATCTAGTTTTTCTTGAGATACTTCACTATTTCTAAGGGCAAACTCCTTTATAAGTGCTTCTCTTACAGCACTCATAAAATCAGTAACTAGTACCACTTTACCACCAGAGGTTGACATTTTATCTCCATTTAAGAGTACATATGAATAACTAATCAATTTTGGTGATTTATAACCTAATATATCTAATACAGCACTTATTTGTTGCATATACACTTCCTGGTCTTCACCTAAAACAATGAAATTATTTTTATCATTTAAGCTTATTTTATATATTGTATATGCTATATCTCTTATTGGATAAAGTGATGTACCATTAGAACGAGTTAAAACAAGTACTGGTTCCTTGGTAGGAATATCATAATCTGATAAATCAACATATTTTCGTCCTGATTCATCTTCATGCAATTTACCCTTTTTATCAAGGCTTTCTAATATATCAGTTAGATAATTATTGTAAACATAATCAGACTCATGCGTAAAAACATCAAATTTAATATTAAGTTTATCAAATATTTTCACTTGTCCATCAACACATTTATCAGTAATCTCTCTAAATTTAGTAATCATTTCTTCATTACCAGTTTCTACTTCTTTTAAATAATCAAAAGCTTGTTGTTCTACTGTTGTATCAATCTTAGCTAAAGAACTAATTTTTACATAAACATCTAATATTGATGAAAATGATTCATCTTTAAGTCCATATGTCTCTATTCCAATAACTAATAAAGCTATTTTTTTACCAATATCATTAATAAAATAATGTCTTTCAGTATTATAACCGGTAAAATCATATAGGTTGCTCATAAAGTCACCTATTAAACTATTTCTACATCTACCAACGTGTGGTTCTGCATTAGGATTTATAGAAGTATGCTCGATAAGTAATTGTTCACCTTTGCCTTGATTTAATGACCCATAATTATCAGTTTCAAGAATTTCTCTAATAGTTTCTCTGTTAAATTTATTATAGTCTAAATAAAAATTAACATATGGTCCCATAGTTTTAATATCTATAAAGTATCTTTTGTCATCATTAAATCTAGTTTTTATTAAGCTAGCTATGGCTACTGGATTAATATGTTCTTCATCTCTTAAATTAGCACACTGAATACTATAATCACCCATATTATCCTTTGGTGGTATTTCTACTTTTACTTTATCACTATCAATTTTTAATATTTCTAATATTTTAGTTTTTATATACTCTTTCATCATTTTTCTCCTAACCAAAAAGATTCTAGAAAATAAGGACGATAAAATAAAATCGCGGTACCACCTTATTTCATAGAATCTCTATGCACTCAAATCTTTAACGTAGATTTACGAATAATCTCAAAGATGCGTTCATAAAGTATTTATTATTATCTTTCACTAACCGATAACTCACTAAAATAAAGTGACTTTATTACTATTTCTTTTTCAGCATTTATTTATAACTAACCGAACTATATTCAGTTTAATTCATTTGGTGGAGATGAGGGGTATCGAACCCCTGTCCAAAAATAGAGCTACATAAACTTCTACAAGTTTAGATTATTTATTAAATTCGAATTATAATCAAGAAATAATCAACCAAACTATAATTCTAGTCTTATAATATTCAATTATTTACTAAGACAATAAATAATTATATCTTACTAAAGTGAACCGTACATTCTTAACGTAAGAAATTAAGAAAGACAGCGTACAAGCCTATTCTTAGGCAAATGCTAAACTAGTGTTTCCACTAAGTCTTGCAAGTACATTTTTAATTTTGTTTCCAGTTATTCTGGTTTAATCTGTGACGTAGATAATTCGACTTGCTATCTATGCTCTACTATTCCTGTCGAAACCAAGACATCCCCAAGTAGCTATATTATAACACACTAGACTATAATTGTCTATTAGTGATACTTTATTTGTTTAGCTATATCCCTATTAATATCTCTTTCTTTTATTGTCTCTCTTTTATCATAGTTTTTCTTTCCACGACAAACTCCCAATTCGACCTTTGCTCTTCCTCTTACAAAGTATATTTTTAGAGGTATTAAAGTATAACCTTCCTGCTCTACTTTAACGGCTAATTTCTTTATTTGTTTTTTATGTAAAAGAAGTTTTCTGCTTCTTGTTTCTTCATGATTAAATAGATTTCCTTCTTCATAAGGTGCGATATACATGTTTACTAAGAATACTTCTCCATCTTTAATTCTAGCATAACAATCTTTTAAATTGGCACTACCTTTTCTGATGGATTTAATTTCTGTACCTTTTAGTACTATTCCACATTCTAAGGCTTCATCTATAAAGTAATCATGTTTTGCTTTTCTATTTAGTATTTCCATAATGCCTCCTATATGTCTTTCATTTTAACTATATCTGTTTTTGATAAGACAATATCTTTGTATTTATTATAGTAGTCTCTATATCCTGGTAATAAGTTATCATTTAATTCACTATAAGGATATACTTTAAAATTTCTTTTTTGTGGATATCTATTAGAGTAAGTATATATTAATTCTGCTGCCTGATTCTCTAAACTTATAGTAGTAGTATCTTTTTCAACAGTTTTTTTAATATCTACACTTACCATTAATCCAGTTAATTGTTCAACCCCAACTTGGTCTGAGATAAAGTTTCCTAATGAATATATTACCATAGTCTTTCCAATAAATTCAATTGGTTCTACCACATGCGGATGACATCCTATAACAATATCAACCCCAAGATTTGCTAAATAATTAGCTATTTCTACTTGAACATCACTTATTCCTGTTGAGTATTCCGTTCCCCAGTGCATAGCTACTATTATAACATCTGCTTCTTCCTTTACTCTTTCTATATCAGCTTTGACTAATTCTTCACTATAGACATTGTTCAAATATTCTTTACCAGTTGGAGTAGATAAACCATTTGTCCAAGTTGTGTAAGAGAAAAAAGCATACTTTATTCCATTTATTTCTTTAATTACTTTTTTATCTCTATCTTCAAATGAACTATAACTACCGGCAGTTAAAACATTTTTTTGTTTATTCCAGTACGCTAGAGAATTTAAAACGCCCTGTTCTCCTTTATCCATCGTATGATTAGTAGCAAGGGAAACAAGATTAAATCCAGCATCTATAAAGGCATCTCCTACTTCATAAGGTGAATTAAATCTTGGATAGTTAGAAAGTCCTAATTCTTCACCACCTAATATTGTCTCTTGATTATAGTACTCTAAATCATATTTATTAGCTATTGGTTTTATTTTTTCTAACATCGGTTTAAAGTCATAACCATCATTAGTCTTAGCATCTTGATATAGAGTACTATGAATAAGAGCATCCCCTATCATAAACAAAGAAGCTTTCATTTCCTTTTTAGTTTCTTTTTTTAAAACTTTTTCTTCACTTTTATTCTGTTTTATTTCCTTCTTGGGAATATTTTTAAAAACAAAAAAGGCCGTAAGAAGAAAGAAAAATATGACTATTATTTTTCCTAAAATGGTTAAATTTCGTCTTTTCCTTCGCTTCTTACTTTTCACTATAATCACCTACATTTTTTTGATAATTTTAAAATCAATTGTCTTTGCTTGTTTATTAGCTGCTACTACCTTAATTTTTACTCTATCACCAATCGTATATCTTATATTTGACCTTTCTCCAGTTAAAGTCATTCGTTCTTCATCATAAACAAAATAGTCATCTAATAAGCGAAGAGGTACTAATCCTTCAACTAAGTTATCTAGTTGTACAAACATTCCAAAACTCATCACAGAAGATATCATACCTACATATTCTTCACCAATATGTTCTTCCATATATTCAGCCATTTTCATATCTTCTACTTCTCTTTCACAATCAATAGAAGCTCTTTCCATAGCAGATGAATGATCTGCTACAAAGATTAATTTTTCTTCCCAATGATGAAGGGTTTGAGGTGACATATCATGATTAAACAAATAAGTTCTTAATAGTCTATGAACTGTTGTATCAGGATATCTTCTAATAGGAGATGTAAAGTGAGTATAGCATGGACTTGCTAAACCATAATGTCCTAAGTTCTGTGGTAAATATACAGCTTTTTGCATACTTCTTAATAATAAACTTGATAGAATAGGAAACTCTTTTTTATCTTTCAAACAGTTTAAAATATGTTGAACCGTTGTAGGTTTATTATCTTTAATATTACCAGTTACATGATAACCTAAATTACTAACAAATGCTAAAAAGTTTTGAATTCTTTCTTGTTTAGGATATTCATGTACACGATAAATAAATGGTAAATTCATATAGAAAATATGAGTTGCTACACATTCATTAGCTGCTATCATAAAGTCTTCTATTAAGTTTTCTCCTAATCCTCTTTCTCTTAGAACTATATCAGTTGGTTTACAATTTTCATCTACTAATATTTTAGGTTCATCTACATCAAAGTCTATGTAACCTCTTTTAGTTTTAGCTTTTCTTAAAATAGTTGCTAGCTCTTCCATTTCTCTTAAATCATCAGCAAATTCTTCATAATCTTCTGGAACAATATTTTTCTCCAAGATACTATTAACCTTCTTGTAAGTCATTTGTTTTCTAGACTTAATAACACTTTCAAAGATATCATAATCAACTAGTTTTCCTTCATCAGTATATTCCATTACACAGCTTATAGCTAAACGGTCAACATTAGGATTTAGTGAACAGATACCATTAGATAATTCATGAGGAAGCATAGGAATTACTCTATCAACAAGATAGACAGAAGTTCCTCTATCCATTGCTTCTTTATCTAGCGGACTACCTTCTTTAACATAATAAGACACATCAGCTATATGAACACCTAAAATATAATTACCATTTTCTTTTCTATCGATACTAATAGCATCATCAATATCTCTAGTATCATCACCATCTATCGTAAAGATTACTTTATCACGTAAATCTCTTCTTCCTTTTAAATCTTCTTCTCTTACTTCCATAGGTAAGGTCTTAACCTCTTCCACTACATCTTCTGGAAAGTTACTATTTATATGATACTTTTCTACAATTGATAGGATATCAACACCTGGATCATTTTTATGTCCTATTATTCTTAATACTTTTCCTTCCGCTTGATGATTACTAATTCTTTTAATAATTTCTACAACCACTTTATGACCATCAACGGCATTTAAAGAGTTTTCCTTTTTAACAATTATTTCTAAGTTAACTTTATCTTCATCTAGTTTTACTTTTCCAACATTATTAAAGAAGTTAATTTCACCAACAAATGTATTAGTTTCATGTTTTAAAACTCTAATTATTCTTCCTTCTAATCTTCCTAAATCTTTTTTAGAGGTTAATTCTACAATAACATAATCCCCATGAAGTGCTCCATTCATATTATCAGCACTTATATATACATCATCACTTAAAGAATCTACATCAACAAAGCCAAAACCTTTTTTATTAGAATGTAAATATCCTTTTAATAGATGGCTATCAGAAAATAGCATATATTTATCTTTATTAGTATGATATATACTTGTTTCTACTTCCATTTCGTTTAAAATATGTAAAAGTTCTTCTAAATTACTAGTACCTAGTTGTTCTTCTAATTCAAAAACGGTTAAACTTTTTTCTGATTTTTTTAGTATTTCTAATATTCTATCTTTCATCTCATTACCTCACTATATCTTTATTTTACCACACTAATATAATTTTTAATAATTATTTTTGACTATCTACTTTCATCTCGAATAAAATATTTCTTAATTCCATCGCTCTTTCAAAGTCTAACTCTTTAGCAGCTTTCATCATTTCTGTTTCGATTCTTTCTATTTCATTTAATTTTTCTTGTTTAGTTAATCTCTTAACTTTCTTACTACTTGTCTTATTATCTATATTACTTACTACTTCTCTAATCTCTTTAATTATTGTTTTTGGCACTATTCCATGGTCTTTATTATATTTATCTTGAATAGTTCTTCTTCTTGCTGTTTCATCTATAGCTTTTTGCATACTATCAGTTATCTTATCAGCATACATGATAACATGACCATCCTTATTTCTAGCACAACGACCTATCGTTTGAATCAAACTTCTTTCACTTCGTAAGAATCCTTCTTTGTCAGCATCTAGAATAGCTATTAGTGATACTTCAGGAATATCTATACCTTCTCTTAAAAGGTTAATACCAACTACTACATCATACTTACCTACTCTCAAGTCATGAATAATTTGTAATCTTTCTAAGGTTTTAATTTCCGTATGAAGATAAGCTACTTTTATATCAACATCTTTTAAGTAGTTAGTTAACTCTTCTGCCATTCTTATTGTTAAGGTAGTAATTAATACTCTTTCATTTTTTTCTTTACGAATTCTTATTTCTTCTATTAAATTATCTATTTGTCCTTCTTGTGGTCTTACTTCGATAGTAGGATCAAGTAAACCAGTAGGTCTAATGATTTGTTCTACATACTCACCATTTGTCTTAGAAAGTTCATAATCTCCTGGAGTAGCTGATACAAAAATAGCTTGATTAATTTTCTTTTCAAACTCTTCATATTTTAATGGTCTATTATCTAAGGCACTGGGTAAGCGAAAACCATAATCAACAAGATTCATTTTTCTAGCCCTATCGCCATTATACATTCCTCTTACTTGTGGTAAGGTGACATGTGACTCATCTACCATTAATAAATAATCATCTGGGAAGAAGTCCATTAGAGTAGTTGGAGTTTCCCCTCTTTCTCTACCAGCCATAGGTGCAGAATAGTTTTCAATTCCATGACAAAAACCAGTCTCTTCTAACATTTCAATATCATAATTAGTTCTTTGTTCTAATCTTTCAGCTGCTAATAACTTATTTTCTGCTTTTAATTCGGTTAATCGTTCTGCAAGCTCATTTTTTATTCTTTTAATTGCTGCTTTTAGTTTTTCATCACTAACTACAAAGTGACTAGCTGGAAATATACTTATCGTTTTTTTATTGGTAATAACAGCTCCTGTTAAAACATCTATTTCACTAATTCTATCTATTTCGTTACCAAAAAATTCAATTCGGTAACCTGTTTTATCCTGATTAACAGGAATTATCTCTACTATATCACCTCTAACTCTAAATGTTCCTCGATGAAAATCATAATCATTTCTTTCAAATTGCATTTCCACCAGCTTTGCAAGTACCTTATCTCTTTCTAATTCATCAGTTACACTAAGAGTTAACATTTTATTTTTATATTCTTCTACCTCTCCAATACCATATATACATGATACTGATGCTACTACTATTGTATCTCGATAAGTTAAAAGGGAAGATGTTGCTTCATGTCTTAACTCATCTATCTCATCATTTATAGATGAATCTTTTTCTATATAAGTATCAGTGCTTGGAACATAAGCTTCTGGTTGATAATAATCATAGTATGAAACAAAATAGCACACTAGGTTCTCTGGGAAGAACTCCTTTAACTCCGAATATAACTGACCAGCTAGTGTTTTATTATGAGCAAGTACAAGAGTTGGTTTATTAACTTGGGCTATTACATTAGCCATTGTAAATGTCTTACCAGTACCTGTTGCACCGAGTAAGACTTGGTTCTTAACCCCTTGTTTTATGCCATTTACAAGCTTTTCTATTGCTTGTGGTTGGTCACCTGCTGGTTCATAAGGTGCGTGTAATTTAAACATTTTTTCCTCCCTCCTTTATATCTACTTTGTGACTTTTTAAAACTTTAAAAAGGATAACTGTCAGCCAACAATTCGTCCCCAAATTCGTCCCCACTACTATTTTTTTTATGGTTAAATTGATACTTTTTACTTCGGGACGAATAAAAGTCACAAATTTTATTTTCCGGACTAAATAACATTAAATAACATTGGTTGGTGTTTTTTGTTATTTTATTTTATCATTTTTTCCTTGAAAAACAAGGTAAACGCCAAAATACCCTGTTCTTATTATCATCTATTTTTTAATTAAAATACTGTTAATTCATTTAAAATGTTTTCATCAATAGAAATGTCAGATTCGTCCTCAATTTGTACTTCCAATTCATTATTTCTCTGGACAAACACTTTCTATAAATGAATCTAATTCATCACCACAATCAGCAATTATTTCATCATTATCTCCATATACATCTATTGTGATAATATCAGTAGCCTGTGCCATAAATTTTGAAATAGCCTTTGAGTTAAAATTGTTCTTTAATGATAGTGTTGAATAAGTTGCTCTTAAATCGTGAAATCTTACACTTAGTAAATTGTTTTAACAATATATTAATTTCTAATCCTTTTTTACCTACTTTCAATTAATTAAAATCAGATAATTTATATCCTAGTTTATTAAGTTCTTTATAAACTCTACTAATTGGCATACCTAGAATATTGTAATAATCTCCACTTATTTTTGGAATATAGATAGCTGATTTACCTGCTATTGAATAGCCACATCTTTCAAAAATATATTGTTCATTTTCAATGTACCAATCAATTTCTTCTTCTGTAAGTTCATCAAAATAAACTTCTGTTACCTCATTTAATGTGATTTTTTTATTTTGGTATAAATCTATGATTGTTACTCCCGTCACGGCATAATTAACTCTGCCAGATAAACTTTGTAACATTATTTTAGCTTGTTCTTTTGTTTTAGGCTTTTCTAATTTTTTATCATCTATATAAATTATAGAATCTGCTGAAAGTATAACTCCTTCTTTTAAATCTTTTGCTATTGCCTCCGCTTTTTGTCTTGATAAATCCATAACATATTCTTTTGGATCGATTTTATCTGAATGTTCTTCTATATTGCTTGGAATAACATCATATATTAAACC
>CAVLCG010000037.1:0-12373 GCA_963661445.1 bacterium
CAAACAGCCAATTTTCAAAATTCACCCTTCCAAATTAGGTGTTTTATTAAATTGGGCCCCTCAATTTAGTAAATTCAGGGTATATTTTTATCTGGATTTACAAAATTAGCATCTAACAAAAAAATTTTCAATTATTTTATATCATAGGTACTTATCTATTACTACAGTTCTAGAATAATTTATTAAAATTTTAACTTTTCCCGTACTAATTATTTTAGTCACAAAAAAAGGCAGGGATAATTAATCCCTG
Source organism: bacterium (assembly GCA_963661445.1). Classification (GTDB taxonomy): domain Bacteria; phylum Bacillota_I; class Bacilli_A; order RF39; family UBA660; genus Onthousia. The sequence continues at coordinate 251 of CAVLCG010000037.1, forward strand.
TCTAGTAGTAAATTACTACTTTTTCTTTTTAGCATCGAATTTTTTTCTTTCTTCAGTATTTAGTATCTTCTTACGAAGTCTAATATTATTAGGAGTTACTTCTATTAACTCATCAGAATTGATATAATCAAGAGCATATTCAAGTGTTATTGGACGAGGTCTTTTTAAGACAACTGTATGGTCACTTCCAGCAGCTCTTGTATTAGTTAACTGCTTTCCTTTAGTAACATTAACTGCTAAATCGTTATCACGATTACATTCACCAATAATCATTCCTTCATATACTTCACAACCTGGTTCAATAAACATAATACCACGGTCTTCTAAATTTCCGATTGAGTAAGCGGTTGCTTGCCCACTATCAACTGATACTAATACACCTAGTTTTCTCTCGCCAATATCTACACTTTCATATGGTTCATAAGATGAGAAGGTATGGTTTATTATTCCATATCCTTTAGTCATAGTCATAAAATCAGTCATGAAACCGATTAAGCCACGAGATGGTACTTTATATGTTAATCTTGATTGATTTTCAAAGTTTTCCATGTTCTGTAAGTTTGCTCCACGTAGTCCTAATTGTTCAATAACAGATCCTACACAGTCTTCTGGTACTTCAATTTGTAAGTCTTCCCATGGTTCATATTTAACACCATCTATTTCTTTAATAATTACTTTAGGTTTAGACACTTGAAGTTCAAATCCTTCACGACGCATATTTTCAATTAAAATACCTAAATGTAATTCACCACGACCTGATACTAGGAAACTATCATTACTAGCTGTTTCTACTTTTAAGCTAACATCTTTTTGGGTTTCCTTTAATAATCTTTCTTCAATCTTACGAGCGGTTACTAATTTACCATCACGACCAACGAATGGTGAGGTGTTAGCTCCAAATGTCATTTGTAGGGTTGGTTCATCTATATGTAGAACAGGTAGTGGTAAAACTTGTCCTTGATTACAAATAGTTTCTCCTACTGATATATCTGCAAGTCCAGCGATAGCCACTATATCTCCTGCTTCTGCATGGTCTATTTCTACTCTACTATAACCATAGTAACCGAATAGTTTTTGAATACGAAAAGCTTTAGTAGTACCATCTAATCTAATACAGTTTACCATCTCTCCTGTATGAATCTCTCCATTATGAACACGACCAATACCAATTCTTCCAACAAATTCATTATAGTCAAGTAAAGCTGGTTGGAATTGTAACTCTTTTGTATTATCTCCACTAGGAGCTGGTATTTCACTAATAATTAAATCAAGTAATGGTTCAAAACCAGGTTTTTGGGTAGAAATATCATCTGATAAACTACAAGTCTCATTTAAAGCACTAGCATAAACAACTGGGAACTCTAATTGATTTTCATCAGCTCCTAATTCAATAAATAAATCTAATACTTCATCTACTACTTTAGAACAACGAGCACTTGGTTTATCTACTTTATTAATTACAACGATAGGTTTTACTTTTGCTTCTAAAGCTTTCTTTAAAACGAATCTAGTTTGAGGCATAGCTCCCTCATAAGCATCTACTACTAATAATACCCCATCAACCATGTTCATAATACGTTCAACTTCTCCACCAAAGTCAGCATGTCCTGGTGTATCTAAGATATTGATACGATAATCTTTATAGTCAAGAGCAGTAGTCTTAGCAAGAATAGTAATACCACGTTCTCTTTCTAAGGCATTTGAATCCATTGATACATTACTAACGTCTTCATTATCTCTAAACATACCTGATGTTTTTAAAATACCATCAACAAGGGTTGTTTTACCATGGTCAACGTGAGCAATAATTGCTATATTTCTTTTTTTCATTTACATCACACTCCAAAATACGTTCTAAATTATATCATATCTTTTAAATAATTACTAGACCTGATATTAAAATAGCACTGATTTTTAATTAATCAGTACTATTAATAGATTTCCTAATACTAACTACTTAGCATTATTTATTTGACTCATTACTTCATCAGCAAAGTTTTCTTCTTTTTTCTCAATTCCTTCACCTACAGCATAACGAATCATTGAAACGATTGATCCACCATTATTCTTAACGAATGTACCTACGTTTACACTAGAATCTTTAATGAACTCTTGTTCTTCAAGACAAATTTCTTTATAGAATTTGTTAAGTCTTCCAGTAACCATTTTTTCTGCTATATCAGCTGGTTTTCCTTCATTCATAACTTGTTCTTTAATTACTTTACTTTCATGATCAACCATATCAGCTGGTACATCACTACGAGTTGCACAAACTGGAGCCATAGCTGCTACATGCATAGCAACGTCTTTTGCTACTTCTTCACTTGTATTAGCAAGTACTACTAAAGCACCAATCTTTCCACCCATATGTAAGTAACTACCAAATACTTCATTGTCACTTTTCTCTACTAATTCATGACGACGGAAAGATAACTTTTCTCCAATCTTAGCAGTTAGAGCAACTAACTTAGCTTCAATCGTTTCTCCATTATCATCAAATGATAATACTTCTTCATGAGTTTTTAAGTTATTAGCTAAAATAGTATTAGCTAAATAATCAACAAAGTTTGTAAATTCTTCATTCTTAGCCACAAAGTCAGTTTCAGAGTTAACTTCTAGGATAACTGCTTTATTACCATCAGTTACTATTTTACAAAGTCCTTCAGCAGCAACACGACTAGCTTTCTTCTCAGCTTTACTGATTCCTTTTTCTCTTAACCAATCAACTGCTTCACTCATGTTTCCATTAGTAGCTTCTAAAGCTTTCTTGCAATCAAGCATTCCAGCTCCAGTTTTATCTCTTAGTTCTTTTACATCACTTGCTTTAAACATAATTATTCCTCTTTCTTTATAAATAATTGATTTAAGCTGCTAACTTTTCAATAATTTCAGCTTTTTTAAGACCTGTTACAGAAATATTTTTTTCTTTTGCTATTTCTTTTAATTCAGCAACTGTCATTTTATCATAATCAACAGTTTCTTTCTTTTCTTCTTTAGTTTCTTCTTTTTTCTCTACTTTAGAAGCTTTTTCAGCTGCTCTTTCTTTTCTCTTAGCATCTTTTGCTTTATCTTCTTCAGTAGTGTAATCAATTACTTCATTTCCATTAGCTACTGCTATAGCGTTAGTTAAAGCCCCAATAACTAATTTTACAGCACGAACTGCATCATCATTTCCAGGAATAACATAATCAACCATATCTGGATCACAGTTAGTGTCTACAATACCAAATACAGGTATTCCTAAAATTCTTGCTTCTTTAATAGCTATTTCTTCTTTTCTTGGATCTACGATAATTAAAGCATCAGGTACTTTCTTCATATCACGAATACCACGTAAGTTTTTATTTAACTTCTCATATTCTTTCTTAAGTCCTGCAACTTCTTTCTTAGGAAGTAAATCAAATGTTCCGTCTGCTTCCATCTTTTCGATTTCTTCCATTCTTCTAATTCTTGATTTGATAGTCTTGAAGTTTGTTAAAGTACCACCTAACCAACGTTCATTGATGAAATACATATTTGTACGAGTAGCATTTTCTTCAGCTGCTTCTTGAGCTTGCTTTTTAGTACCTACAAATAAAACCTTTCCACCGTTTTCTGCTATTTCTTGTAATGCTGCATAAGCTTTTTCAATAGCTCTAGCTGTTTTTTGTAAATCGATAATATAAATATCATCTCTTGTAGTATAGATGTATTCCTTCATCTTAGGATTCCATCTTCTTTTTTGATGTCCAAAATGAACACCAGCTTCTAATAAATAATTCATTGATACAACTGTCATATATTTTTCTCCTTTTCGTTTTTCTATCTTCTATTTTGTTCTAAAGACTACCACCATCACTGGCACTAGATAATCTAATTCCAAAATATGTTTATTTGTTTAATAATTCAATAATTTCAGCTTTTTTAAGACCTGTTACAGCAATATCTTTTTCTTTTGCTATTTCTTTTAATTCAGCTACTGTCATCTTGCTATAATCTTTTTCTTCACTTTTAACTTCAGTCTTAGTTTCTTCTTTCTTAGCTTTATTTGAAGCTTTAGCTACTTTCTTTTCTCCTTTAGCAACATTAACTAATTCAGTGAATGCTTTAGGATCATTAATAGCTATTTCTGATAGCATCTTACGGTTAATTTCTACACCGTTCTTAGTTAATCCATTAATAAATTTTGAATAACTGATATCGTTTAGACGACATGCAGCATTGATACGAGTAATCCATAATTTTCTGAATTCTCTTTTCTTTTGTTTTCTATCGCGGAAAGCATATTGTCCTGAATGCATTAATTGTTCTTTTGCAGTTTTATATAATCTATGCTTACTTCCAAAATATCCTTTTGCTTGTTTTAATACTTTTTTATGACGAGCTTTTGTTGTTGCTCCATTCTTTACTCTTGCCATACTTTCTCCTCCTTCATTTCATTTTAAAGAACATTCTTTAAACGATTTTGATCTGCTTTACTTAAGTTAGATCCTTTTCTATTCTTACGATTTGCACTAGTTGGTTTATAACCAGTATTGTGACGACTTCCTGGACGTCCAATTTTAATATCATTTTTACGTTTTTTGACTACTTTTGCTGTTCCCTTATGTGTTTTAATTTTTGGCATAATTTTATTCCTCCTACTTATCTTTTTTTGGTACTAACATCATCGTCATGTTACGACCGTCTAATTTTGCTTGTTCTGCAACTTCAGCATATTCACTTGCTTTTTCTGCAAAACGATCTAAGACTTCTTTACCAAGTTCTGTATGTGCCATTTGTCTTCCTTTAAAGCGAATACTAAGCTTAATCTTATCACCTTTTTTAAGATATTTAATAGCATTTCTTAATTTTGTTTCAAAGTCACCTACATCTATTACAGGTGATAGACGAAACTCTTTTAATTCTGCTTGACTAGCTCTTTGTTTCTTTAAAGCATCCTTTTCCTTCTTTTGTCTTTCATAGCGATACTTATTATAATCCATAACCTTACATACAGGTGGATTACCATTTGGATTCATAAGTACTAAATCAAGATTGGCATAACTTGCTAATGTTCTTGCATCACTTATTGATTTAATTCCTACTTGTTCTCCATTTGGTCCAATAACTAATACTTCCTTGGCTCTAATCTCATCATTAATCATTAGACTGTTCTTATCTTTTGCGATAATTAACACCTCCATAAATTAAGAAAAAGTGGATAAATATTTATCCACTCTAAAACCATATTATTAAATTATAATCTTGGCTTTTTACCTATCGCTATTTAGCAATCAGGTGGATAAACATCTCTTTCCTTTTCTTTAACTGCTAATATTATATGCAAAAAAATTACAAATGTCAAACTTTTTTGCAATTTTTTATCTAACTTTGCTACTTTCTTCTATTTTCTCTGGTAAAATTCCAATACTTTCATAAAATTCATCTATATCATCAATACCAAATCCTTCGTTTTCTACTCCATCTTTATAAACTTCACCATCAAAGTAACAAGACTCATCACTATCTTTTATTCTTTTGATAACTGGATAAACCTCTTTTAAATAAGGAGTAGCATTAGCAAGTGACTTATCACTTAGACTAAAACTATAGCAATAATAATTATTACCTCTAACGGTTACATAACTATGATTTATGATGAAAGAAAAACCTTGAGAAATTAAATCTTCCATCTGTGTAAATACAGTCTTATTTTCATCATAAGGAACATTGTAACTTTTCCACCACTCTTGTGGTAATATTTCTCTTTTAAAACTAGGATCATGATTTGAATCGGCAGACAATTGATTATCAGGAACCATCCTACACTCTCCGAATGGATGAGCAACACCATTAGGTTCTATTATTACACCTTTAAACTTATCAATATTAACATTTTCATTACTATTCATAAATAACTTCCTTTCTATTCTTATGTTTACTAGCTTCTTCCATAAAGTACTTAAATATTTTTAAAGAGTTTATATCAGTATCTAACATCAACTCTGGATGCCACTGTACTCCCATACAAAATGGATAATCTTTAAGTTCTATTCCTTCAATAACTCCATCTTCTGCTAAAGCTGTTATTTTAAATCTCTCGTTTTTAGCTACTTCTTTAGAATGAAAACTATTAACACCTATTTTATCTTTAGAAATAATACTATAAAGCATACTATCTTTATTTATTATAACATCGTGAACTGGCTTATCTTCTGTTTCTCTTACCCAACTAGTATTATGAATATTATCATCTACATCTTTTAGAAAAAATTTATCTACCCTATAATTAGCAAGTAGTTGCATTCCAAGACATACTCCTAGTATTGGTATTTTTCTTTTAAGTGCTTCTTCTAAGATAAAGTAATCATATGGACTTATCTTACTACCTCCTGGAATAAACAAACCATCACACATATCTAACCAGTAAGTGGCAAGTTGTTTTTCTTCTTCTGTTGGTAAGACATAATCTTCGTATTTAGTATCATAATACTCCATATTTTGCATTGGACATAAAAGAAGAGGATTTCCTCCCATCTTTAAAACAGCTGTTCTTGTACTATCAAAAACATAATTTAAACATCTTCCTCTTTCATTTACATCATATCTTGTAAGTATACCAACTACCGGTTTCATTAAAATTCTACTCTTTCTTTAATATAGTCTTCTAACTCGTCTAGTTTTACTACTACTTGTTCCATACTATCTCTATCTCTTACTGTTACGGTATTATTATTAATAGTTTCATCATCAATAGTAATAGCAAATGGGGTACCAATAGCATCACATCTTCTATATCTTTTTCCAATACTTCCTGCTTCATCATAACTACAAGAGAATTTACTAGCAAGATTTTTCCATACTTCATGAGCTTTTTCACTATGATATTTCTTAGCAAGTGGTAAAACTGCTACTTTATATGGTGCTAAATATGGATGAAGATGTAATACTTCTCTAGTTTCATTATTATCAAGCATCTCTTCCTCATAAGCATCACATAATACGGTTAAGAACATTCTATCCACTCCAACACTAGGTTCAATTACATAAGGAATATATTTTTCATTAGTTTCAGGATCTAAATAAGCTTGACTAACTCCTGATACTTTTTGATGTTGTGTTAAATCATAATCAGTACGAGAAGCTATTCCCCATAATTCACCAAAACCAAATGGAAATTTATATTCAATATCAGTAGTAGCATTACTATAGAAAGATAACTCTTCTTTTGAGTGATCTCTTAATCTTAAGTTTTCTCTTTTAATTCCTAATGATAATAGGAAGTTATAACAATAGTCTTTATAATATTGATGCCATTTTAACTCATCCCCTGGCTTACAGAAAAATTCCATTTCCATCTGTTCAAATTCTCTAACACGGAAAATAAAGTTACCTGGTGTTATTTCATTTCTAAAACTCTTACCAATCTGACCAATACCAAATGGTACCTTAAGGCGCATACTTCTTTGCACATTTAGAAAATCAACAAATATTCCCTGAGCAGTTTCTGGTCTTAAATAGACAGTATTTTTAGCATCTTCTGTTACGCCTTGGAATGTTTTAAACATCAAGTTAAATTCTCTTATATCCGTATAATCTAAAGCTCCACAATTAGGACAAGTTATATTATGTTCCTTGATATAGTTCATTAACTCTTCATGATTCATTCCTCCAGCATCTTCTACCCCATCAGCTTCTACTAGTTTATCAGCACGATGTCTAGTCTTACATTTCTTACAGTCGATTAAAGGGTCTGAGAATGTTGCAATATGACCTGATGCTTCCCAAGTCTTTGGATTCATTAATATTGCACTATCTAGTCCTACACAGTTTATATCTTCTTGAACAAACTTCTTCATCCAAGCATTCTTAATATTATTCTTAAGTAAAACTCCTAGAGAACCATAATCCCAAGTATTAGCAAGTCCACCATAAATTTCACTTCCTTGAAATACATATCCATATTGTTTACAAAAAGCCACTAGCTTTTCCATAGTTAATTTTTCCATAAACTTCCTCTTTTCTTTCTTATATATTATAGTAGTTTTTTTATCTCTTCACAAGATGAAATTATCTTAAAGTAGCAAGATAAGTCTTCATCTTTATTTATATAGTTTTTCTCTTTTAGACTTTTAAGTTCTTGAAGTAGTAAGTCAAAGTCACCAAATTCATTATATAGATATATCTTTTTGTCACATTTTAGTTCCATTTTACTATCTAACATAGTATAAAACTCTGCTCTTGTTCCTACTCCTCCTGGTAGAAAGATGATTATATCACTTTCTTTATATAGATTAGCAATTCTATCAGTTACTGTTTTAACTTTATATTTAGTAGTACCTCTTATATTTTTAAAGTCATTAGTATCAAGTCCATAAATAGTAATATTTTTATTATGTTCAAATAAGACATCTTTTACTTTCTTTAATAGACCAGTCTCATTTGGTCCCATTACAAAGTTATCATACTTAGATAGAGTCTTTGCTATTTCATAAACCTTAGTAGTTATCTCTCCATTACCATTATAACTACCACCCATTATTCCAATCTTCATTGCTACCTCCTAAATGAATTTTGGTAAGAAAATAATTATACCTATAATACTTGCAAAAATAGCTGCTATCAAAACCGCTCCTGCTGCTGCATCTTTTGCAAGTTTCGCTTTCTTATTCTTCTTAGTTGTTACTAAGTCAACTGTATTTTCAATCGCTGTATTAATTAGTTCTAGACTAAAGACTAAGGCAAATAGCAGTAAACAAATAAGCCATTCATTTAGTGATAGTCTTACATAAATACCAGCAATAACAACTATTATTGATATAAGAAAATGAATAAACATATTTCTCTCTTCTTTAATAGTAGAAATAATCCCTTCAAAAGCATATTTAAAGGAAAAGGTAAGTTTAGTTTCATCTTCCTTATCTTTTAGAAAATTACTTTCATACATAATAATAAGAAAGAATAAATAAGCAAGTCCTAAAGTAATACCACCTAATATATCGGTAAGATAATGTACTCCTAATATTAATCTACTTAGAGGAATAGTTATTATTAGGAATAAGAGTACTCCTATTTTTAGTTTTTTATAGTTAGATTCTTTATCTTTCATTACAAGATAGAGTAAGAATCCATAGAAGGATATAGCTATAAAAGTATGCCCTGAAGGAAAACTATAATCAGTTAACAAGTTTTGACCAATGATTGGTCTTTCTCTTAAAAAGATATTTTTAGCAACATTAATAATTAAGCCACTACTAATTAAATCTAGGAAGAGAAAAATTCTTTGTTTATTAGATTTTAAAATAAAGACTAAAAAGAAAGATACTGCTATTAAACCTTTAACACTTCCAAAGAAAGATACTAAAGTAGCAACTGATAATAAGATATTGTTTTTTATGGATATTAATAAATAATAAAGTAATAAATCTTCACGCATCGTCGCTTTAAATAAAACGGCAGTGGCTACTAAAATAAAAGCAAATAGGGAAATAATTATATAATTCTTTAAATGACTCTTCATACACTACTCCTTCAACAAATTTAATGTTGTATTTAACATTTTTCTACTCTTTAAATATATACCAGTATATCTATCATAATATTCTTCTAAAAATCTATATATTTCTAAGTTAGTTTCATCTGCTACTTCTATTTTGGTTATTTTACTAATATCTAGTAGAGAATACATTCTTATTAATTTAATCGCTTTAGAACTACTATATCCTCTATTTTGATAACAATTAGCACAAACAAATCCTCCTAAAGTAGCATCTAGTCCTACAATATTTGTTTTATCACCACAAGATGCACATCCATCTAGAATTGGTTCTACCCCTAAATAAGTTAGATACTTTAACTGAATAATATTAGTAATAGTCTCTTTATTTAGACCTTGTTCTATCTTATCAAGAGCATTAACTAATAAAGACATAATCTCTTTCGCATCACTTTGTCTTACTACTTGATAAGTTAAATCTAAAATAAAGGATGCATAACATAGACTTGCTAAATCAGTCATAATCTTAGGATAAGCATTAATCACATCAATACTAGATATTGTAGAAATACCATTTTCACGATAATAAAAATGAAAAGTTCCATAAAGGAGTTTTCTACTAGTTCCTCTTAGTTTACTTTTCAAATTACGACATCCTTTAGATAAGATACTGATAAGACCATATTCTTCCGTTAAAACATTTAGTATCTTACTAGAATCACTATAGTTTACTTCACTTAAGATGATTCCCTTCACATCTACTATCTTCATCCTTATCACTTTCCCTTATCTTCTTATTAAGAAGAAAATACCTAACGTCCCCTGTTTCTTTAAATAATTTCCATATTAATTCATCCATTTGTATCACCTACTACTAATATGAGAAAAAGAAACATTTTTTATTCATTTTCAAAACCAAATTCTTTTAAATACTTTTCTTCTTCCTTCCAGTTTTCTATTACTTTTACATATGTTTCAAGATAAACTTTTTTACCCATAAACTTTTCCATTTCATATCTTGCTGCTGTTCCTATTTTCTTTAGCATACTACCATTTTTACCAATGATAATTTTCTTAAGCGATAATCTATCTACTACGATTAGAACTTGTACTCTAATTAAGTTATCATCTTCTTCATACTTTTCAGTATAACAAGTTATAGCATGAGGAACTTCTTCTTTAGTTAATTGCATTGCTTTTTCTCTTACAAATTCTGCTAAGATAAATTTAGTAGAAACATTAGTTAAAGCATCATCTTCAAAGATTGGTTCACTATCTATTAAATATTTTTTTAAAGTAGTAACTAAATCATCTAGTCCATCTTTCTCTAAAGCTGATATAGGAATAACTTCCGCAAAATCAAAGTCCTTAGTTGCCTTATCTATTGTTTTAAATAAAGTTTCTTTAGCTATACTATCAACCTTATTTAATAATAAGAAAACAGGTACATCTTCTATTTCTTTTATTTTATTTAGTATAAACTGGTCACCCTTACCAAAGCCTGTCTTAGCATCTATCATAAATAAGATAACATCTGCTTGGTCCATATTTTGATAAGCTGTTTTATTTAAGACATTTCCTAGTTTATGAATTGGTTTATGAATACCTGGTGTATCAATAAATACTATTTGAGCTTCATCATCTTGATAAATTCCTTCAATACTATTTCTAGTTGTTCCTGCTTTATCAGTTGTTATAGCTAAATGAATATTTAAAAGTCCATTTAGTAAAGTACTTTTCCCAACATTAGGTCTACCCATAATTGTTACAAATCCACATTTTTTCATTAAAACATCTCCACTATTCTTGGTATATAAATAATTGCTAGAATACAAACAGTCATTATAACAAAGACAAATTCCGCCGCACTAGCCGTATCTTTTGCTACTTTGGCAAGAGGATGAAACTCTTTAGTAACAAGGTCTACAACATTTTCGATTGCTGTATTTAAAAGTTCAGCAGCCGAACATGATCCTATACAAATTATAACGACTACCCATTCTAAAATTGTTATTTTAAACACAATTCCTAAAATGATAAGACAAATAGATGACAGAAAAAGCACCATTAAACTAGGTTCTGATGTATAAGCAGTTACTAGGCCCGCTATAGAATTCTTAGTAGCATTTATTATTCTTTTAGGACCAAACTTTCTATTTTTCTCTTTTAATTCCATACTTTTCTAAGACCTCCTCTTGTTTAGCAAACATTATTTTAGCATCACTTTCTGTTTGATGGTCATACCCTAATAAATGATAAAAACCATGAACAGCTAGAAAACAAATTTCTCTTTCTAAACCATGTCCATAAGCTTCTGCTTGTCTTTTAGCAGTATCAATACTGATATAAACATCACCAAGGACTCTTTTACCTTCAGGTAATTTACAAATATCATCATCTTCTAAAGCGAAGGTTATTACATCTGTTGGTCTATCAATATGTCTATAATCTTTATTTAACTTCCAGATATAATCATCATCTACTATGATGATATTTAATTCAGCATCAATGTTTTCCATCTCCATGGCTTTTTTAATTACTTTTTTAACAGTTGTTAGATAAGGGACATCTTCCCCTGTTTCATTATAAATTCCAATTTTTTTCAAAGTTCATAACTATAGGTAAGGCTTTGGTTCTGTATTCCTCCACCTTTTCCCCAGTTCTAC
>CAVLCG010000038.1:0-11643 GCA_963661445.1 bacterium
CGGGAAGAAGGTCAATTTTCTATTATATCTACTATGCTTAAAAATGGTATAGCTCCTAAAAAAGTTATAGAAATGACCGGAATATCCTTGGAAAAAATCAAAAAGATGGGTTTACTATAATCCATCTTTTACTTTGAAATTTAAAACTAGTACGGAAAAAGCTTAAATTTTTCAGATTTTCTTTTAGTTCAAATATTTAATAGTATAATAGTTAAAAGGGGATGAAGACTTAATGGGAACAGTTGAAAGAATTAAAGATGCCACTTTTGATATCAATACTATCGGATTATATGATGCTGAACTTGATAGAAAGTGGCGAGAAGAAGCTAAAATAGCATATTATAATAAGATAGCCAGAAAAGACGGGCGAGATGAAGGTCGAAAAGAAGGTCGTGAAGAGGAGCAATCTTCTATTATCACTAATATGCTTAGTAACGGTATAACACCGATAAAAATCACAGAAATGACAGGCATACCGTTAGAAAAAGTAAAAAGGTGGGTTTGAATCCACCTTTTACTGTTTATCACTTATTTGTTTTTTAATAATCTCTAACATCTCTTGTTTTAGCTTATCATCAGCTCCCTGCCAGATAAGTTCTAAAAAGACACCCATACCAGGTAATGTTTCCTCATCGTTTTCAGCGATTGATTCATCTATTGCTCTTTTTAGTTCGTCAAAATCATCACCTTTAAAATTATTAATAATATGATTTCTTATGCTTAAATCCATTTTTTATCATCTCCTAGACATATTTTTACCAAAATAATGAATATTATACTAAAAAGGCTTTTGCTTTTTTTTAAATTAAGATATACTTAAATTGTAAGGAGGAGATAAAGATGCCAGTATGGTTAATTGTAGTTATCGTTATCGTTGTTATTGCTCTATGGTTTATTGGTACATATAATTCACTAGTAGGACTAAGAAATAGAGTAAAAGATCAATGGAGTCAAATCGATGTTCAATTAAAAAGAAGAGCTGATCTTATTCCTAATCTAGTAGAAACAGTAAAAGGCTATGCTAAACATGAAAAAAGTACTTTTGAAGATGTTGTAAAAGCAAGAAATGCTGTAGCTAATGCTTCTACTAAGGAAGAAGAAATGAAAGCAAATGGAGAATTATCTGGAGTATTAAACAGATTATTTGCTTTAGCTGAAGCTTATCCAGAACTAAAAGCTAATGAAAACTTTGTAAGTTTACAAAATGACTTAAAAGAAAGCGAAGATAAGATTAGCATGATGAGACAATTTTATAATGATACAGTACTTTCTTATAATAATAAGGTACAAACTATACCAAGTAATATAGTTGCTAATCTTTGTCATTTTAAGGAAGAGACATTCTTCAAAGTAGATGAAAAAGATAGAGAAACACCAAAAGTATCATTTGAATAGACTTGCTAATTTACGCAAGTCTTTTTAGGAGGAGAATAAATGAAAAAACGATATTTATTGATTATTATCGCTTGTTTCTTTTTACTTAATCCACAACAGGTGAGAGCGGTTGAGACAACTAAAAAGTTCTATAGTAATATTGATATAGAAACAGATGGTAGTGTTAAAGTTAAAGAGTTGTTTGAACTTAGTGGTAGTTATAATGGATTAAGAAGAATTATAAATTATAAAAATAGTAGTGCTAAAGAGTTTAGTGGTAGTGTTAGTGATTTAGAAGGTAGTAGTATTTATAATGGAAGTGGTATTATTGATTTACAAATATCTAGTGTTAGTAATAATAACTTAACATTTAATAGTTTTAATGATGCCGTAAATTACTTTACTTTAGTTAATTATGCTAATAAGGGAGAAAGTGGTGTCTACACTAGAGAAGATACTAGTGATGGAGTAAGTCTACTTGTTTATAACCCATCAACTAGAAATGAAGCTTTCTATATTTCTTATACTATTCCTAATGTTATTGTAGTACATAATGATATAGCAGAGTATGCTTTTAATATCTTTGGTAGTGAGTATGAAGAAAATATCAAAGACTTTAGAGTACAAGTTAATCTACCAGGCGAAGATAGTGACTTTAGAGCTTGGCTACATGGACCACTAAATGGTTATATGGATAGAACTAATAATAAAACAGCAGTAGCTACCTCAGACTTTATTGGAGCCTATAATCCAGTAAGCATTAGAATCCTATTTAATAAAGACTTAGTACCTAATGCGACTAAGTTTAGTGGAATGACTGCTAAAGAAGATATTATTAAATATCAAACTAAACTTGCTGATGAAGCAAATGCTACTAGAGAGAAAATAGCAAGAGAAAACAATACTGTTAAAGTATTAACTGTTATTTGGTATGTAGTAACTTTACTGCTTTCTATACTAACAATTAAGAAAGTAAAGGACTCTAAGAAAACGGATTTTGCTATGGAGTATTATCGCGACTTTCCAGGAAATTATGGACCAGAAGTATTAGAGTATCTTTTATCTAAAAACGTAACGGAAAAAAGTTTATCTGCTACTATTTTAAATCTTATCTATAAGAAAGTATTAAAAGTAGAACCTACCGATATGGAAAAGAAAAACTATAGACTTATTTTCCAAAAAGATAATAAGGTGGAACTTACTAAAGCTGAAGAAGTAGCTAAAAAGATGTTTATTGATAGAATCGGTAATGGTGAAAGCGTTGAACTTTCTAAGATTAAATCATATTGTTCTAAAGAATTAAATGCTAGAAATATTATGAATCTTTATAATGATTTTGTTAAAGAAGGGGTAAATCTTGGTAAAGCTGAAGGCTACTATGATAAGATGCCTAAAGTACAAGTAATCGCTATTATAGTATCTTTACTAGGACTTTTAATAATGCTTCTAGGAATAAATCTTGAAGTTGATTTCTTACCAGCTACAATAGCAGGAATTGTTGGAATATTTAATATGATAGTTTTAGTTTTTCAAAAAGCTTATACTAAAAAAGGAGCCAAGGAATATAAGATGTGGATGGCTCATAAAAAATTCTTAGAAGACTTTTCAAGATTTGATGAGAAAGAATTATTAGAAGTACCTTTCTGGGATAAATATTTAGTGTATGCTACTGTACTAGGCTGTGCTGATAAACTATCTAAACAGATGAAGATAAAAATGGCTACTATGAGTGAAAATGGTACTAATCCATATCCATACTATATGTATGATAATGACTTTAGTTATATAGGCTACTCTGTAAGTAATAGTATTTCAAATTCAGTAAATCAAGCTATATCTTCATCAAGAAGTTCAATCGCAGCCTCAAGCTCATCTTCAGGTGATGGATTCTCTGGTGGATCAATCGGTGGAGGAGGAAGCTTCGGTGGAGGCGGAGGTGGAGGAAGATTCTAATCTTCTTCTTTCTTTTGAAAAAAACGTACATATTGTACGAAAAACACTAGTGAAATATGTACATTTTGTACGAAAAGTACTATTCTTTTTATATGAGAGGGGAAAAGTTATGTATAGAAAAATAGAACAAGATTTATTAAAGTGGAAAGAAAACTTTAAAAAACCGCTTATGCTATTTGGAACAAGACAGACTGGAAAGACATATATAATAGAAAAATTTTGTAAAAATACATTTGAAAATTATCTTTATATTAATTTTGATAAGGAAGAGAATATTAAAGAGATATTTGAAGAAACAATTGATCCAGATTTAATAATTGAAAAGATAGAAATTATAAAAAAAACTACTATAGATCCTTTAAATACAGTTATCTTTTTTGATGAGATACAAGAAAGTGAAAGAGCTATTACATCGTTAAAATACTTTTGTGAAAGTGATAAACCATATAAGATTATTTGTGCTGGCTCACTACTTGGTGTTAAAATCAATAGATTTAAATCATCATTCCCAGTTGGCAAAGTTGTAATTAAATATTTGTATCCCATGGATTTTGAAGAATATTTAATTGCCATTGGTGAAAATAAATTAATTGAAGAAATAAAAAAACACTATATTAGTAACGAAGCATTAATGAATCCTATTCATGAAAAAGCCCTTGATTTATATAAAAAGTATTTAGTGTTAGGTGGAATGCCTGTTATTATTAAAAACTTTATAGAAAATGATCTTAATATTTCTCATGTAAATTATGAACTACAAGATGAAATAATTACTTCATACCTAGCTGATATGAACAAATACACAGAAAATAGTGAAAGTATTAAAAATAGTCAAATATATAGATCCATTCCTAAGGAACTTGCTAGAAAAAATAATACTTTTAAATATAGTATTGTATCTAAGGATGCTCGTAAAATTAGATATGAAAGTAGTCTTGATTGGCTATTAGCCAGTAACATGGTTTTAAAGTGTGATTTAGCCGATAAAAATGAATCACCATTAAAAGCTTTTGCAGATTCAGCTAAATTTAAGATTTATCTAAGTGATGTAGGCCTTTTAAGATCACTTTCTAATTTAGAGTATAGTGAAATACTACTAGATCAAAATGAAATGTTTAAAGGTGTACTTACAGAAAATTATATCGCTTGTGAATTTTATCCTAAATTTAGAGAATTATATTATTATACATTTAATAAATATGAGATTGATTTTTTAATTAAGATAGATGGAAATATAATACCAGTTGAGGTAAAAAGTGGAAGAAGAACAACCAGTAAAAGTTTAAATGAATATATAGCTAAATACAATCCTAAATATAGCATCAGAATATCAGCTAAAAATTTTGGACTTGAAAATAATATAAAGCAAGTTCCCCTTTATGCCGTATTTTGTATTAATTAGAGTTTGTATTAGAGATATTAATAGAAGACTTTAACCTTACTATAAAACCTTTTAGAAAAGAAAATAAACAAGCTAAGACAATTGTTTGGTCAAGAATTAGAAATATATTAAAAATAGCATAGAATCTATTAAAGATTAAGAATGACGATATTTTATTCATCACTAACATATAAGGATAATCATAATATTTACTAAGTAGTAGGGAAGGTAGTAAGGCTATTAGAAAATATTCTAAGATAATGATTAATAATGAGAAGAGAAATCCTAAAAGATATGCTTTTCTCATTTTTTTAGTTTTATCAGTAGCAAAGATACTAAATAAAAGAAAAGGTGAGTAAGTATATCCACTAAATAGTAAGGCACCCTTAATAATACTAGTAGAGTTAAAACTGCTAGATAAATAAGCTATATCAAGTGAATGAGTAGCACCTACTATTTGAATTACAAATAAAATAATAAAGATTATTAAAGAGATGAAGGCAAGATGAGCTATTTGATCTAGTTCTCTTTTAGAAATTAGTAGAGATGTTAAGATAAGTAAAATAATTAAATAGAAAATATTACATTCTCTTAAGAAGTTCCTATTAATAAAGATAGCTGTATCTTTTAAAAGAATAATAGTAAAGATAATAACAATTGGTATTAGTAAATAACTAGGATTAATCTTTTTATAGATAATATTTTTAGTAATAGTAAATAAAAATACATCAATAATGATTCCTAGTAAACAAGAAATTAAAGTATCATTACCGCTTATCCTTATTATATTATGTCCATATAAGAAAAAGAAAAAATGGGTAAAGAAGAAAGCTAGACTAAAGATGTATAATTGATTATTTTTATTTTTGATCATAATTATTTTCTCCTATCTTAATTTTAATATTAATCTTTTTATTAGGATCCACTAAGGCTGTCTTGATATCATTATCTTTCTGATATGCAAAAAATTCATTAATCTCTTTTTTAAATAACTTTTTAATAGGACTAGCTAGCTTCTTATTATCATTAATATCACTAGACGATATATCCATTGATATAGTAACAGTATCTTTTACTAACATAGATTTAACATTATTAAATTCTACTTCATAAGGCTTATTATCAATAGTTATTTCTTGATGAAACGATGATAACTTATTATTTAAAAGATAATTGATCTTTGCTTGTTTAGCATCTATTAAAATATTCTTTTTATAAACTTCTAACCCACTACTAGTCAAATTCTTATCTAAAGAGATAATGGGAAGAGTACTTTCTCTTTTTTTATTGACAATATCTTTTAGATAATCTTCAAAAGTACTAAGATAGATATTAGCATCATCTATTCTTTTTTTATTTATTTCCTTAATGATTTTACTGCTACTATCATACTTTTTAAATAAACTTTTAATATCACTATTAGTACCTACTATTAGGTAATTCATTTGTGTAAATTGTTTTTGAAAATAATTAATTATCTCTTTATCTAATAATCTACTTTGAAATACTACTAACTTTAAATGACCATAGTAGGCCTTCTTATTATTAATCTTTTTAGACTTAAGAAAGATACTACCTAGACTATTACCTTCAAAAGTATATACTTGGTAAATTGACTTAGTAGCATTATCAGTCTTTTCTTCCTTAATAGTATTAACTGTTAGAAGATATTTACCGTTAACTTTTTCAAGACCTATCATATCTACAATAACTAAGTCATTCACCTCAACATAAGGTGTATATCCAGTAAGTAATAATAGTACTAAGATAGGTATAATTAGTTTTTTCATTTAATTACCTCTTTTCTTATTTTTAGTTAGTAGGGGATTTCTTTTTAGTCTTTTGTTACTTCTAAGTTTGATAATGGCATCTCCTAATTCTTCTTTAACTAGAGGTGAGAAGGGAGCAAAGTAAGGGTAATCTAGTGCTTTAGTAGTAACTAGTGAAGAAAGTAAGAATAGAAAACCAATATAGATACCAAAGATACCAAAGAACATGGCTAGAAACATCATTAAGAAACGAAGCCAGCGAAGAGAAGCAATCATCTCTTGAGAAGAGAAAGCAAGTCCAGAAATAGCTGATATCGAAATAACTATAATCATAATAGGAGAGATGATTCCTGCTGAGACAGCAGCATCACCTAGAATCAAACCACCTAAAATAGACACGGCACTACCAGTAGATGATTGTTTTCTGATATCACTTTCTCTTAATATTTCAAAGGAAATACTCATAAATAAAGCTTCTGTTAAAGCGGAAAAAGGAACACTTTCTCTTTGTGCCATAAAGTTAAGAAGAAAAGATAGGGGAAGGGCTTCTTGATTATGAGTAGTAAGGGCAATATACAAAGCTGGTGTAAAAATAGAAATAATAAAAGCTAGTAGTCTAATTATTCTAATAAAACTAACATTAATCGCCTTTTGATAATAATCATCTGGAGTATGTAAAAAATCAATAAAGAAAGAAGGAGTAATTAAAGCATAAGGAGAGTTATCAACAACAATACAAACCTTTCCTTCAAGAAGAGCTTGACTAACTCTATCAGGTCGCTCACTCATCAAAACAGTAGGAAAAAGAAAATTCTTATCATCTTCTAAATAGCTTTTTAACATACCACTATCAATAACACCATCTATCTTAACATTAGAAAGAATATCTTTTATCTTTTTAACGGTATTTAAAGAAGCGATATTCTTCATATAAATAATACCCGTCTTACATCTTGATTCCTTACCAATAAATAAAGACTCGACATAACAGTTTTCAGTCCTTAATCTTCTTCTAATAAGACCAATATTAGTATTAAAGTTTTCATTAAAAGAATCCTTACTACCTCTAATAGTAATTTCACTACTAGCTTCATTAATTCCTCTATCAAGTGTTGCCTTTGCTTCAATTGCTAAAGCTTCATCTTGATAAATAATAAGAGCGAAACCTTTATAGATATAGTCTAACATCTCACTTTCTTTAGTTAAGACCTTAACTGTATTATCAGGTAGATTATTATAAAGAAACGTAATAATGTCATCACCACTATAAGATAAATTAGTAATCTTAGTTAGAATATAATGATTGATAAAATCACTACTACATAGCACCTCATTATGAATTAGATTAATCTTTTTATTATCAAGATAAAACTCATGAGTTACTAAATCAGTATTAGCTTTTAATTTATTATATAGTTTTTCATACATTTAGTTATTCACCTCTAGAAGTAGTATGACCAAGAAAAATAAAATTATTAAAAAAGTCCCATAATTTCCCATAATTTCTAGATATTTTTACCAAACTTATTAGCTATACTTAACTCATGAAAGGAAGTGATAGATGAATAAATAGAAAAAAATCTGATACTTTAATTTATCTTAAATAAATATAGAAAAAGAAGGTGATAAATAGAAAGACAAATATGATATACTAGTGGTGGTGATTTGAAAATGTATAAAATATGTTTTGTAGAAGATGAAGTTGATTTACAAACGGTTGTTAAATTATATCTAGAAAAAGCAGGCTATGAAGTTATTTGTTTTGAAAAGGGAAATGATGCTATTAATTATATAGGAAATAAAGTAGATGCTTGGATACTAGATATTATGTTAGGAGATGATGTCAATGGTTATGATGTAATCAAAGCAATTCGTGAAAAATATCCTGATGTTCCGGTTTTATTCACATCGGCAAGAGATCAGGATTTGGACCGAATTTTAGGCCTAGAGTTAGGGAGCGATGATTACATAACAAAGCCTTATTCCAGTAAAGAATTAGTCTTACGAGTTAATAACTTAATAAAACGAGCTTACAAACAAACGGAAAGTCATATATTAGAAATAGCCTCTTATCAAGTTGATTTAGACCGGAGAGTTGTAAGTAAGAAAGATAAAGAAATAAAATTAACAACTCTTGAATTTGATTTATTAGTTTTACTCTCAAAAAATATTAATAAAAGTTTTTCAAGAGAAGAAATACTAGAGTCAGTATGGGGAGATGACTACTTTGGAAGCGATAGAGCAGTCGATGACCTAGTTAGAAGGTTAAGAAAAAAGTGTAAGGATTTAAATATATTAACTGTTTATGGTTACGGATATAGGTTAAGCTTATGAAAATATCAGGTAAACTAAGTCATCAGTTATTCTTATTAATCCTAGTAGTATTTGCAATTACCTTCTTAATGTTAGGAATAATTTTACCCCAAGTTGTAGTACCCATAACTGAGAAGAATATTTATAATTATTTAAAAGAACCGTTAGAATTTATCCAGTCTGATATCGATAAAAACTTAGGTGATAGTGAAATTGCCTATATCTATAAATTTGGGGAAACCTCAGCTTATAGTGAAAATTTACATGACTTGATGAAATTTAAAAATGTAAGTGATATTTTATCTTATATAAAAGATGATTATGGTAGATTTGTCTATCGCAATCAAGTATATTATTATTACACACTCCATAATGATAACGTTACTAAGATTGCTATTACAAACGATAGTTATATATTAAAGACAAAGACAGATATACTAAACTCAATTCTACCAGTAGTATTAATAACCTTTTTAATAATTGCCTTTTTACTAATATTGTGGGGTAGTATCATTGTTAAAAAAATAGAAAAGTTAAAACAAAAGATTGATCATATAGATGATGATACTTACGACCACTCCCTATCATTTGCAGTAGAAGATGAAATTAAATCTTTAGAAATGGCAATAGAAGATATGCGAATTTCTCTAAAAAATCAAGAGGAATATCGTAATCAAATGTATCAAAATATATCACATGACTTTAAGACACCTCTCACCGTTATAAAGTCATATATAGAAGCCTATCATGATGATATGGAAGATGCTTCAACGGTTTTAACTGTTATTAGTGAACAAACAGAAAAACTAGAGTTAAAAGTACATTCACTTCTATATTTAAATAAACTAGACTATTTAAAAAATAATATGAAAAATGAGTATACCGTAGTAGATATGGAAAAAATAGTAGCTGCTGCGATTCGTGAATTCAAGTTTAGAAGACGCGATGTTAAGTTTGTTGTTTCTTTTGATAAGAATAGTAAATTCTATGGAACTGAAGAATACTTTGAAACAATAATTGATAACCTCTTAGCAAACTTTTTACGGTATGCTGATAAAACGATTAAGATAACTGCCAAGAATAATCGTTTAACTTTATATAATGATGGTCCAAATATTGAAGCTTCACTCCTTGATGGAATCTTTACTCCGTTCCGAAAAGGTATTAAAGGTGAATTTGGACTAGGTCTATCCATAGTTAAAAAGACATTACTACTTATGGATTATGACATTACAATTAAAAACGAAAAGAAAGGTGTTTCCTTTCATATATTTAAGACTTCTAATAAATAGGAGTCTTTTTGGTTATACTTATTAATGGTGATAAAGAATGAAAATATTAATTACAGGTGGTATATCAGGACTAGGATATAGTGTAGCTAAAGAACTAGCTCTTAAAGGCCATATTGTCTATCTTGGTGTTAGAACTAAGGAAGAAGAAGTATATATCAATGATAAGTTAAAGAAAGAGAAGCTAATAATGTTTCCTTTAGTACTTGATCTTGATAGTGATTCTTTTACTTTTACTGATGATATAGATTTATTATACTTAAATGCTTCTATTGGAAAAGGTGGTAGTATCTTAGAGATGAATGATAATTATTTAAAAGATACCTTTACTACAAATATCTTAGGAAATGTTAATCTGATTAAGAAGTATTTAAAAAATAGATATGTTACTAAGAAGAAAGGTAAAATAGTAATCACATCCTCTCTAGCTGGTTTTCTACCACTTCCATATCTATATAGTTATACTTATACTAAACTTAGTCTTTATCATTTAGCAAATACTTTAAGATTAGAATGTCTTTATCAAGGACTTGATATAGAAGTATCTACTATCTTACCAGGTGCTTATTATACAGGTTTTAATCAAGTGATGATTGATAATAAAGATAAATCAGACTTTGTCTTGAGAGGGAAAGCTCTTAATATGACTAAGTATCAACACTTACTCTTTAATCTATTAGAGAAGAAAGACTTAACTAACTTTTCTAAGAAGGTGAGTAGAGAAATTACTAAGAAGCATCTTAAACGTATTATATCTTTACCATATGATCAATTTATATTTACTAAGTTATATCTTTTTGTAAGGTGGTTGCTATTTATCTAAAATATAAGTATAATATCAAGTATGGTTGTGATTAAATATGGAAAAGAAAGTTATAGATACTTTAGATTTATCTTCTGATATTATTAAGAAGTTAGAAGAGAAGGAAGAAGAGTTAAAAGAAGTAGATGATACAAAAGATGAAAAGGAAAAAGAAATAAAACTTTTCTATCAGTTGAATGATGAGATAATAAGAGAAACTGATTTATTTAGTTCTTTTAGTAGGGATATGAAAGATAAGCTAGATAAAGTTAATGTTTCTAAGAAGAAAGGGGACATGGCTAAGAAATTATTTTATCTAATGTTAGCGATGGAACTATATAGAAAGACTCCTAAGAAAGCTTCCTTATCTTTTATCTTAGTAGAGAGTTATTTAATATCTAAAGTATTAGAAAATACTTATAGTGATAATATTGATTATCAGTCTCTTTGTATAGATTTTCAAAAAGAAATATTAAGAGGTATTGATAATATAGAGTCTTTTATTAATAAGATAGATACTAACTTTGATACTATTTCTAAGCTGAAAAAGGAATTAACAAGTAAATATAAAGATTATCTAGATACTAATCCTTTTAAAGATTTATTTAGAGATTTAGATAATGTTACTACTTTACTAAATTCAAGAAGAAAAGAGTTAGTAGATATTCATAAATCACTTGATGATAGTTATAAACTTAGCGAAGAAAAAATGTAACTATTCAGACTTATAAATTGAAAAAGTAGTATTAGGTGCTGCTTTTT
>CAVLCG010000039.1:0-11233 GCA_963661445.1 bacterium
ATAGATTATATCAGATTCTACCTGCTTTTAGTAATTGTCTAGTCTGAACTGTAACATTTTGTTAAGCAAATTAGCTGAAAATACTTGCTATTTTCTTCAATTTGTGCTAAAATCTTAGTCATATTGATAAGCAAGGGTGCTTATCATTAAAATTTGTAATGAGGTGAAAATTATGGGAAATAAAAAAATAATATATTTAACAGAAGAAGGATTAAAAGATTTACAAGCTGAACTTGATGATTTAATTAATGTAAAAAGACCAGCTAATATCTTATCTATAAAAGAAGCTCGTAGTTTAGGAGATTTATCTGAAAATGCTGACTATGATGCTGCTAAGAATGAACAAGCACAAATCGAAGGAAGAATTAAGACTATTGAAAAGATGCTTGAAAATGTAGAAATAATAAAAGACGTACCAAAAGATAAAGTAGGACTTGGTAGTACTGTAGGTATCAAGTATGTAGATGATCCAGATGATACTGATGAATATAAAATAGTAGGTAGTCAAGAAGCTGATCCGTTTGAAGGAAGAATTTCTAACGAAAGTCCAATCGCTCAAGCTTTAATGAATCATAAATTAGGAGATATTATTACCGTTGAAAGTCCTAATGGAAATTACGAAGTAGAAATTACAGCAATTAAATAGTGTTATTTTTACAAGGTGTTTAGATAATGTTATATTATTACTGTATTAAATGAAGAAATCTTCATATAATATTAATGCCACTTTTTAATGGGTGACTTAGTAAATAATTTCGCTTGTGGTTGGTGCGAATAATAAATCAGACCATTTCGTTAAATAATTTCGCTTGTGGTTGGTGCGAATAATAAATCAGACCATTTAGTAAATTAGGCATTACACAATTGTGTGATGCCTTTTTCGTTGTATTAAATAAAAGAACAACCCCAGATATAAATCTAGAGATGTCCTTACTTTTCTTTTTGATTAATTCCAACCATTCCACCAAAAGCTGACGTTATTAAGAGTAGTAGAAAATAAATAGTCATTTTTAAATTAAAGCCTTGCTTAGTAAGACTTGTTATAATAATAAATATAATAACGGTTAAAACTCCAATTTTAGCTCCTTCTAAATAACCTTTTTCTCTAGCAGTTTTGGCAAAAGATTTGGTAGTAAAAAATAAAGAGATGATTGGAAGTGCTAGTTTAAAGATATTATAGATACTACTAGATGTGATATTAAAATAGTAAAGAAGAGTAATGATAATGGAACCTATAATAATAATTATAAAGTTAATTAGTAACATTTTTAAAAGAGATTTAAAATAGCTCATTTATATCACCTAATAAAGATTATGTGTAAATAAATAAAATATGAAAGCTTTACTAAGACTTAAAAAAATGGTAGAATAAATTTAAGTAATTGTAGTGAGGTGAAATGTATGAAAGACAAAACTATGTTATTTCAAATTGAATCAAAAGATAGTAGAGAAGTACAAAAGGTACTTAAAGAGGTATATCTATCATTAAAAGAGAGAGGTTATAATCCAACTGATCAAATAGTAGGATACTTAATTAGTGGTGATTTAGGTTATATTTCTAGCTATCAAGATGCAAGAAGAAAGATGCAATCACTTGATCGTAGTAAGGTTGTTGAGGTTTTACTAGATAGTTTCTTAAGAGGTTAACTTTGCGATATTTAGGACTTGATTATGGTACTAAAACAGTAGGTTTAGCAGTTTCTGATCGAACTGGTTTTTTAGCTAGTAATTATGGTGTTATTCGTTATAGTGAGACTAGTGAAATCTTTAAAGAGCTAGAGGAAATAGTAAAAGATGAAAAAATAGAAGCCTTTGTTTTAGGATATCCTAAGAATATGAATAATACTTGTGGTAGGCGAGTAGAAGAAACCTTAATATTAAAAGAAGAACTAGAAAAAAAGTTTAACTTACCTGTTTTTCTTATGGATGAAAGACTATCAACAACAGAAGCTGAAAAAGTATTGTTATTAGGTGATACTAGTAGAAAGAAAAGAAAAAAAGTGATAGACTCAGTAGCAGCTACAATTATATTACAAACTTATTTAGATATGAAAGGAAATAGTAAAAATGGAAAATAAAAATCAATTTACATTAATCGATGAAGAAGGAAAAGAAGTAGTATATGATGTGTTATTCACATTCGATAGTGAAGAGACTAATAAAAGTTATATAGTATATACTGATAATACTTTAGATGAAGAAGGAAATATTCAAGTATATGCTAGTACTTATCAAAAAGGAGAAGGAACTAGTGCCAAACTTGATCCAATTGAGACTGATAAGGAATGGAAGATAATTGAAACTATTCTTAACACTATTCAAGAAACAGTAAAAGATAAAGAAAATAATGAAGAATAATAAAAAAAGAATAAAAAGAAAGACTGTGTGAGTAGATGCGTAAAATTGCAATAATATTTTTGATAATAGGAGTATTACTCCTTGGAACATTTGGCTTTTACCAGTATCAGGTTAGTCCTACTGACAAAAGTAGTAATGCTAAAGTAGAGGTAGTAATTAAACAAGGAATGAGTACTAGTCAAATAGCTAGTTTATTAAAAAAGAAGTATCTGATAAGAGATGAATTCTTTTTTAAAGTGTATATGAAACTTAATAGAAGAGATAGTATTAAAGCTTCAACTTATTATCTAAGTAAAAATATGAATTTAGATAAGATTGTGTCACTACTTGAAAAAGGTGCTTCTAATACTGATATTTCTATTACCTTTAAAGAAGGTAAAACTATTAAAGATTATGCTAAAGTATTAAGTGAATCTACTAATATTAGTGAAGAAGCGTTTCTTACTAAGATGAAAGATACTACTTATTTAACTAGTTTAATTAATTCTTATTGGTTTTTAACCGATGCTATTTTAGATAGTAATATTTATTATGGATTAGAAGGCTATTTAGCCCCTGATACTTATAACTTTAAAGATAAAGATGTAACGGTAGAAGAAGTTATTAAAACTT
Source organism: bacterium (assembly GCA_963661445.1). GTDB lineage: Bacteria > Bacillota_I > Bacilli_A > RF39 > UBA660 > Onthousia. The sequence goes on from CAVLCG010000039.1 coordinate 2,971, forward strand.
TACTTGATCAGGAAGAGAAGAATCTTTCTCCTTATAAAGATGCATTAAGCAAAATGAATATTCATGAGGTGTTAACTCTTGCTTCAATGGCCGAACTTGAAGGAGTAAAAGAGTCTGATAGAAAATTAATAGTAGGAGTATTTCAAAATAGACTTAGTAAGGGTATGAACCTTGGAAGTGATGTTACTACTTATTACGCTTTTAATCAAGCGATGGATAAAGATTTAACTAGTGAGATGTTTAATACTTATAATCCTTATAACACGAGAAGTAGTGCCATGGCTGGTAAGCTTCCAGTAGGTCCTATTTGTAATCCATCAAGTGAAAGCATAGGGGCTAGTATTAATCCAACAAGCTCAGATTATTACTATTTTGTAGCAGATAAAAATGGAAATGTTTATTATACTAAGACTAGTAGTGAACATAGTGCTAAAGTAAAAGAACTAAAAGAAAAAGGTGATTGGATATGGTAGATGAAACCTATCAGATAATTAAAGAAATAAAGAAATATGCAAAAGAAAATAAAGTACCAATTATGGAAGATGCGGGAATTGACTTTTTGACTAATTTCATAATTAAAAATCAAAGAGTTAAAGTCTTAGAGATAGGTACTGCAATTGGCTATTCGGCTATCATGATGGCTTTATGTAATAAAAACTTAAAAGTAACTAGTATAGAGCGGGATAGTGAACGCTATATGGAAGCTTTAAAAAACATTAAAAGATGTAATCTAGAAGATAGGATAACTTTAATCTATCAAGATGCTTTAAACGTTAGACTGGATGATACCTTTGATCTTATCTTTATAGATGCTGCCAAGGCACAAAGTCAAAAGTTCTTTGAGTTATTCGAAAGAAACTTAACTAAAGATGGTTACATTATAACCGATAACATGTATTTTCATGGCTTAGTTAATAAAAATGAAAAAGAAATAGAAAGCCGTAATGTAAGAGGAATAGTAAGAAAGATTAAAGATTATATTACCTTTTTAAAAAATAATGAAAATTATGAAACAGTTATTCATGACGTGGGAGATGGGATTGCTGTAAGTAAGAAAAAAGAAAGGTGATTTTATGGAGTTGTTAACAACAATAACTGATACTTGTTCTGATGCAGCCCTAGCTCGTGGTATAACAATATTTCATACAGGCATGACTTGGGTTTGTATAATAGTACCAATTCTTTTAATTCTTTCTTTAGCTATTTCTCTTTTATCTATGACAATTGATCCAAATCAAAAAGATGGAATGAAGAAGATTTATAAAAAAGTAGGAGCAGCAGTTATCATATTTATTATACCGTCACTTTTAAATGTTGTAATGAATCTCCTTTCTTATGCTTCTTTTAGTCAAAGTGAGATTTTTAATTTTTCTACTTGTTATAAAGTGGCAGTGGAAGCTAATAAGAAGATAGGAACAGGAAACTATGAATCTGGTCTTGGTACAGCTCCTGGAAAAGGGCTTAGTGGTATGTTTGGAGACTTGTCAGGCTTAAAAAATTATACTAAAAGCGATGATACATCAACTAGTACGAGTAAAGGCGATGGTGGCATACTAATAGTAGCAGGTCACTCTTATGAACCGTATTGTAATCAAGGCGGAGATAATGAATGTCGTGAAGAAGACTGGACTTATGTAGAACCAACAGAAACTAGACAACTTGCTAAACTTTTAAAAAGTGAACTTGATGGAATGAATTTAAAGGCATCTATTGCTAATGAAATGCTAGGTGGAACAGATGCTAAAATGAATAAATCACTATATGTAGAGATGCGTAATAGTACACAAGCTTTTAAAGATAATGAGGCTAAATTTAAAAAATTCACTCATGTAATTGAAATTCACTTTAATGCTGGTGGCGGACAAGGTACTGAACTTATGATAGGACCAGCCGGTATATCCAAAATTGATAACGAACTAAAAAGTGCTATTGTAAAATATACTGGAAGAGCAAGATCTGATGAGGCTATGGGATTACAAAATCAAAGATACTTTCAAAATCTAGGTATTCCAATGACTTATATTGAAGTTGAATTCTATGATAATCATTCTGCTATGGCAAAATATGAAAAAAATAAAGAAAAGATAGCCCATGAGTTAGCTTTAGTATTTAAGAAAAATTATGGTAGTAAAATATCAAGATAGGAGAATTATATGGAATTTGAAGAGAAAAAGTTAAAAATCAGAAGATATATAATTATAGGTATAGTTATTATTGGAGTCCTTATATTTATAATTTCTTTAGTAAGAATAGTAAATAAGGATAAAGTAAAATCTTCTAACTTTATTAAACAATCGGCTAGTTATACAATACCAGGTACTAAAATATCTTCTTATTTACCAACTGTTACTATTGATGGAGCTGATACATCTTCAGTAAATAGTGAAATTAAAGCTGATTATGATGAAGTAGTAGCAAATGGTAATTCATCTTTTAATTATCAGTATAGTGTTAATAATAACTATTTTTCGCTAGTAACTATAACCTTATTGGTAGAGGAGGAAACTGATTATACTTATCCAGTATTTAAAACTTATAATTTTTCTTTAAGTACTAATAGATTAGTAGATGATAGTGAATTGCTTGCTACTTTTAACAAAGACGAAGATGATGTTTCTGCTACTTTAGAAAATAAATTTAAAGAATATTATCAGGGGGAAATAGATAATTATTATTTAGATAAAAATGAATGTGATTATAGCTGTTTCTTAAATAGAAGAAAAGTTGATTCTTATGATGAAGAAAATTACTTATATGTAGAAAATAATACATTAAAATTCTTTCATGGTTTTATGATATTTTCAAATATTGGGGAAGAAGAATTTTATAAAGATGAAAACTTTTTATATACAGTAGAGTAGGTGATAAAATGGTAGCTTTAATAACAGGAAGTACTGGTGGACTTGGAAAGGCAATTGCTTCATCTTTAGCAGAAGCTGGTTTTGATATAATTCTTCATTACCATAATGATGAAGTGGGAGTACTTAATTTAGCTAGTGATATTAGAAATAAATATAAAAGAAATGTTAGAATGTATAAAGCTGATTTAACTAGTGAAGAAGAAATTGATAAGATGGTAAGTGGTATAAAAGAAGACTATTTTTCTTTAGATGTATTAGTAAATAATGCGGCTATCTCGAAAGATACAGATTTATTATTAAAAGAAAAAGATGAGTTTTTAAGTGTCTTAGATGTTAATTTAGTAGCTCCCTTTCTCCTTTCTAAAAAACTATCTTCTTTGTTAATGGATGCTAGTGGTACCATAATAAATATTTCTTCTAATAATGCCTTAGGAGAAAACTATCCAGAAAGTGTTGATTATGATGCTGCTAAGATTGGTCTTATTTCCCTAACTAGTAATTTAGCTAAATATTTTGCCCCAACAGTTAGAGTAAATTGTGTTTGTCCTGGCTGGATCAAGACTAAAATGAGTGATAACTTAGATAAAGAGTTTGAACAAAAGGAAAAAGATAAAATACTTTTAAATAGATTTGCTACTCCAGGGGAAGTAGCAGATGTTGTTACCTTTCTAGCGAGTAGTAAAGCAAGTTATATAAATAATGCAATTATTAGAGTAGATGGAGGGATAAGATGATAAAATTTTTAGTAGATCTTAATAGTGCCTGTTCTGATTATGCCATAGCAGGTACACTAAATCTTCTTTATCAAATATTTAAAATGGTCTGTGTAATAGTACCAATAATTTTAATTCTTTTTGCTAGTATCAATATGGGAAAACTGATGATTAATCCTGATGATAAAAAAGGAGTAGGTAGTATTGCTAAAAAGATAATGGCTGCTATTATTATTTTTATCGTTCCTAATTTCTTAGATATAGTAGTTCATTTTAATACTCTATCAGACACAACAGAAACTAATTTTAGTGTCCTTAGCTGTTTCACAAATTCAGAGACTTCATCTAAATCTATTGGTCTTGCTGTTTATAAAGAAGGAGCAGGAACAGAAAAGGGAACTGGTCTTAGTGGTATGTTTGGTGATTTATCTGGTCTTAAGAATTATACTAATAGTAGTGGTAGTAGTGGAGTAGCAGGAGAAGGAGCTCAAAAATTAATAAATATAGCTAAACAGGAAATTGGTAATAGTGAAAAAAATAAAGGTTATTTAAAATATATGAATTATTATCCTGAAGATCCCAATCAACCTTGGTGTGCAATTTTTGTATCGTGGTGTGCTGACCAAGCAGGTTTTATTCAATCGGGGATAATACCCAAATATGAATCTTGTAGTATTGGAGTATCTTGGTTTGAGAGTAAAAATCAATTTCATCGTGAAGGAACTGGTTATACTCCACAACCAGGTGATATTGTCTTCTTTGGTCCAAGTGGTGGTACTCATACGGGAATTGTAATAAGTGCCGACGCAAATAATATTCATACAATAGAAGGTAATACCAGTGATGAAGTGGCCGAAAGAGATCATGCTAGAACCAGTAAAATATATGGATATGGAACACCAGCTTATTAGTAAGAAAGGAATAAAAAGATGTTTGGACAAATTGAATTTAATGAAGAAGAAAAAATTAAATTAAGAAAAAAGTTGTTAATTATTGGTGGACTAGTATTATTTGCTATACTTGTTTCTTTATATGCTAATACCTTCAAAAGAGACGCTTTACAAACTATCAAAGAAAATAAAAATAAAAATCTTATATATACGGTTAAGGAGAGGACTGTAGATGGTAAGAAAAGTGAAGTGCCTATAATTAATATTGAAGGAGAAAATATAGATAAATTAAACAAAGATATAGAAGAGTTTGTTGATAAATATTATAGTGATGAAACCAGCCTAATTTCTTATACTTATGATGTAAGTGATAAAGTATTGTCACTTGTTGTTAAAGTAGCTTATTTTGATAAAGTATATTATCCCGATTTTAGAACTTATAATATTAATCTTTCTGACTTATCAATTCTATCAGATGAAGATTTACTTAATAAGTTTAATTTGACAGAAGATGATGTTTCCAATAAAATAGAAGAGAAATTTAGATATTTCTATAATGATGCTTTAAATAAAGGCTATTACAGTGGCGAATGTGATTATGACTGCTTTCTATTTTTTAGAGGAGATAAAGCTTATTTAGATGATATTCATTACTATATAAAAAATAATAAATTATATGTTTATAAGGCGTTTGATGTTTATAGTATTTATGATGAACAAAACTATTTTACAGAAGATGATTTTTTAATTGAAGTGAGTGATTAATATGGATTTAGAATTAATAGAAGAAAAACTAAAAGATGAATTTAAAAAGATAGAGAAACAGGAAGAGGTAAATAGTATAAAAGTACTAAATGCTTTTAGAGAAGAAAAAGTAAGTGAGACTGATTTTAATTCTACTACTGGTTATGGTTATAATGATGAAGGTAGAGATAAATTAGAGCGAGTATTTAGTAGAGTACTTGGTAGTGAAGATGCTCTTGTTAGAAGTCAGTTTATTTCTGGAAGTCATGCACTAACTGTTACTTTGTTTGCTCTTTTAAGACCAGGTGATACTTTGCTTAGCATTTCTTCTAAGCCATATGATACTTTAGATGAGGTAATTGGTATTAGAGAGAATAAGTCTAGCTTAAAGAGTTTTAATATTAATTATAAACAAATTGATTTAATAGATAATGATTTTGATTACGAAAAGATAAAAGAGGTTATTACTAGTGAAAGGATAAAAGTTATTGAAATACAAAGGTCTAAAGGATATTCTACTAGAGCTAGTTTAAATATCGAAAAGGTTGGTAAAGTAATTAAATTTATAAAAGATCTTAATAAAGATATAATTATTATGGTCGATAATTGTTACTGTGAATTAGTAGAAGATAAAACTCCATGTGAGGTAGGAGCTGATGTTATGGTTGGTTCCCTAATTAAAAATTTAGGAGGTGCTATTGCTCCAAATGGGGCTTATGTAGCAGGACGTCATGACTTAATTGAGTTAGTAGCAGAACGTCTTACTTTACCAGGAGAAGGAAGAGAGGTTGGCCCATCACTTGGTATTAATAGAAGTCTTTATCAGGGCTTATTTCTTGCTCCTTCTGTAGTAGCAGCATCTTTAAAAACAGCAGTTTTAACTGCTTATCTTGCTGAAAAGATGGGTTATAAAGTAGAACCTAGGTATAATTCTTTAAGAACGGATATTGTTCAAAGTATCATCTTTGAAAATAAAGATGATTTAATTAAATATTGTCAAGGTATTCAAAAGTATTCTCCAATAGATTCTTTTTCTACTTGTTATCCTGCTCCTATGCCAGGCTATGATGATGAGGTTATTATGGCAAGTGGTAGTTTTACTAACGGCTCATCTATCGAACTATCATGTGATGGCCCAGTAAGGCCCCCATATATTGCTTATCAACAAGGAGCTATTAGTTATCAATATGGTAAAATAGCAGTCTATAATGCTTTTAAAGAGTTAAAGGATAATGGTAAATGTAGTTTATGAAACTAAATAACACTGTAAAGAAGGGAGAATGTTGTATGAAAATGAAATATGATTATAAAAATTATGATTTTCCTTTAAATGATGGAATGAAAGCTGTTTTAAATGTATACAAAAAGTACATAATTAATAAAGATGATGAAAAATTATATGATCAATTAAAAGATGCTATTTATTCTTTATCGTTGGATATCAAGTCTGCAAAAGTATGTAATCAAATCTCTCCAGTAGAAGCAGAAGAAATGAAAGAGTATTATTGGGGGCTATTGTTATGATAGATTTTACAAATTGCAAAGAACTAATTATTGATAAAGCCTTGAAAAATATATAATTATATTTTTTGTTCTACTAAGATTATCCCTTACATAGAATGTAGTAAATTAAGGGAGGATATTTAATGATAAAGAAACAGAATTTGTGGTTTTTAACACTCTTTAGTTTAATACTAGTGCTTAGTGTCTACTATATTACAATGCCAAATGATCTTTTGGTTGCTAAAAATGCTGCTAATAAAAAAGAAACAGTCAAGAAAGATACCACTACAGTAAAAGAAAGTGATAATTTAACGGCACTTAGAGTTAGTAAAGAAGAAGAAAGAGAAGAAGAAAAAAGTGATTTAAAAAAGACAATGACTAAAGAAGATGCTACTACTGAAGAAAAAAATAATGCTTATGAGCAGTTAAAATACTTAAATGAAGTAGAAGGACAAGAAGAAAAACTAGAGAAGAAAGTAAAAGAAAAATATAATCTATCTTGTTTTATAAAAATAGATAACAGTGAAATAAAAGTAGTTGCTGTTTCTAAAAAACATGATACCACTCTTGCTAATAATATTATGCGTCTTATTCAAGAAGAGTTTAAACAAAAGAAAAATATAACTGTTAAATTTGAAAAATAGTCTAGGATTTTACCCACAACAAAAATCCTTTTTTTCATATGATACTATGAAATAGTGTAATGACTTAGGGGAAAGGGGAGACATTTAAATGCATCAAAAGATACTAACTGCTAGAGAAAAGACTGTTTTTGAACTATTAATTACTGGTAAGACTACAAAAGAGATTGCTACTATCTTAAAAATAAGTGAGAAGACAGTTAGAAATCATATATCTAATGTAATGCAAAAACTAGGCGTAAAAGGAAGAAGTAGTGCCGTAGTAGAACTATTAAAATTAAAAGAAATCCATTTGTAAAGTACTAGATAAAGTACTTTTTTCATAATATATATTAGGTGAATTATTATGTTACGGAAAAAAGCAATAAGAAAAGCCTTTATTACTACTATGAGTCTTTTTATTATTATGACTATTTATACTATTCCTATTGAAGATAAACTCAATAGTAAAGATGTATCTTTAGAAATAGAATATGTAACCTCACTTGGAAATCATTCTATCTATCTTCTTGATAAGAATAACTACTTAGTAAAGATGAAAGTACTTTTAGATAGTAATAACTTAAAAGATAATATAAAAACAATCATCTCTTATCTAACTGAATCTAACTCGCTAAAGTATACTGATTCACTAAAACCAGTAATACCAGTTAATACTAAACTTAAAAATATAACTATTAGTGATAAACAAGTGGCTCTTAACTTTTCTAAAGATATTTTAAAAGTTAGTAGTAAACTAGAAAAGAAAATGATAGAGTCTATTGTTTATAGTCTAACAGAGTTAGATGATATTGATGAAGTTACTATTAAAGTAGAAGATAAGACTTTAGATGAGTATCCTAACTGTAAAGAGAAAATCAATTATCCTTTAAAAAGAGACTTTGGGATAAATAAAAGCTATCAATTTACTA
>CAVLCG010000040.1:0-11207 GCA_963661445.1 bacterium
TAGTTTTATTTATTAAAATTTTTTGCTCTACATTTGGATAAAGTCTAAAAACATAGCCTTTAAGTACTTTCATATGACCACCTCAATTCATTGGAACATAATATATCATATGAAACGAATGTTTGCAATAACTATTTAAAACTTTTTATAACTTTACTATTGTTGAAGGTTTGCTTTAATCTTTTTGTGGTGGGTTTAATTTTCATAAACCTACTTTTCTTTCAGTAATAATTTAAACGCACTTTCCTTATATATGAAAACCATGTTATAATTGTTATACAAATGGGAGGTCTTGGTATGACAATTATACAAGCAGAAAGATTTTATGAGCAAGACTCAAAAAAATATGAAGTATTAAAAAACAAAGAATTATTATCTTGGTTAGAAAATCAGGTAAAGAATGGTTATCAACCTTTTATTAATAGTGAAGGTTTGCAGAAATTTATAGATAATATTGCAAGTTGGTATGAGATTAAATATCCAGAACGTGAAATGGAGTTTTATGAGGAAATAAGATACTTTGAATTTGAAAAAATGAAGCCACTATCAAAATTAATGGATATAAAACAATTGATGTATAGATTACCACGTGAGCAATTATACTTGATGAAATGTAATTATCGTTCTACTGGTCAAGGATTTAGAAATGTATATGATGATAAGAATGAAATAGTAGCAGAAAAGCCAATACTATTTATGAGTATATATAGAAAAAATGTTGAAGATAATCAATTTTTGATGAGTAGTAAATTACCTGGTTTTTTATTATATGCTGATACTGATACTGATAGTGGAAAGGTTGAAATTGATTACAATTTAAAAGATTATGTTAATACTGATAATATTACATTAGACGAATTATTAACCTTATTTAAAGAGAAGTATAGTGAAGAATTTAATTTTACTGAACTTGAAAAGTGTGTATATGCTCATAATTGTGATGTTGAGTTAAGAAATAAAGTATTACAGCTAGTAGCATTAAAATTATTGTATTCACGTAGAACTATTCCAGAAAGAGGCTATGAAAGGGCCAAAAGATTTATAAATGAGTTTAACAAAAAAATGAATTTAAATATCTCTACTGAAGAAATTGATAATGTAATTAGTAAAGATTATACTAATACGGAAAAAGTGGATACTGTTACTGTTAAAGAAAAAAATTCTTTGAAAAAGGCAAGGGTATTAGTAAAATCATTATTAAAAAAATAATTTATATATATAAAAACTCGAACTGTGATAAGCTCGAGTTTTTTGCTAATTTGGTGCACATGAAGGGAATCGAACCCATACGAAGAATTAACTTCTGCAGATTTTGAGTCTGCCGCGTCTACCAATTTCGCCACATGTGCATGAATAGATTATAGCATAATAATATAAAAAAAATAAAGTATTTTAAGAAAAAAGTCTTGACATTTATTCAATTTGTGAATAAAATATACTGGTATACCGAATTGGTATATTGGTATATCGAGGTGAAATAAGATGAAGAAGGATGATATAGTAAATGCTGCTAGAAGCTTATTTACAGATTATGGATATAAAAAAGTATCAATGGATGAGATAGCTTCTAAAGCAGGTGTTACTAAAAAAACAATTTATAATTATTTTCATGATAAAGAAGAATTGTTTGAGTACTTTATTAAAGAAGAATTAGAAAAGATGACAGAAGTTTTTGAAGCAAACTTAAAAGAAAAGAAATCTTTTTCAGAAAGAATAACAAAGGGTTTAAAAGAAATATTAATCTTTAGAAAAAATAGTGACTTCATTAGAACCATTATGAAAGATATTAGTGGTAATACAAATTTCATAAGTCAGTATGATGAAGCGGTAATAAACTATTTGGAAGAAAAGATTAATATGGCTATTTCTAAGAAAGAAATAAAAAAGTGTGATAGTCATTTAGCAGCATTCATTATTTATAAAGTATGTTTTTCTATATTCTTTGAATATGATGAAAAGTTAGATGAAGATAGGGTAGTTAAAGAAATAACTGCTATCTTAAAAGATGGTTTATTTGTAGAGGGGGAAAAATAAAATGAAAGATAAAAAGAAAAAAAGTTTATTTAATTATGTTATTTTATTAGCAGTATTAATAATTCCTTTTATGTATAGTTTCTTTTATCTAAAAGCATATTGGAATCCATATGGAAAAGGTAATCTTGATAATTTACCAGTTGCTATTGTAAATGAAGATGAAGGAGAAAAAGGTAAGGAGTTAGTTAATAGCTTAAAAGAAAAAAATACTTTAAAACTAAGTGTAGTAGATGAAGATAAGGCAAGTGATGGACTTACTAATCAAAAGTATTATGCTGTAATAACTATTCCAAAAGATTTTACTAGTAGTTTAGAAAGTGCTAGTACTGTTAAGAAAAAACATCCAACAATTACTTATTCACCAAATCAAAAGACTAATTATTTAGCAAGTCAAATAATTGATAAAGTAGTAACTACTGTAGAAGCTAATCTAGATAATACAGCAAATGCTACGATAATAGCTGGTCTTGCCAGTAGTTTAGAAAAAGTACCAAGTTCATTAGATACCGTAGTAGATGGGTTTAGTCAGTTAAGTGATGGTACTGATAAGTTGGTTGATGGCAGTAAGAGTGTTAGTGATGGAACTGATACTTTAGCAAATGGTTATCAAGAGTTTCATCAAGGCTTAGAACAAGTAAGTGAAGGATCAAATACCTTTACTACTAACTTTAATGAACTAAATAAAGGATTAAATAAGTTAAGTGAAGAAACAGCAAAATTAGATGAGTTAAAGATGAGTGCACCTGTATTAACAACTAGTATTGCTAACTTAACACTTGGATCAAACAATCTTACTGCTAGTCTTAGTGGCTATGTAGAAGGCAGTAAAAAAATATCAACTTATGCAAATAGTGCTGCTAATACTATCGTTACTATGCTAAGTAGTAGTTGTGAAGGAAGAGAAATGTGTCTTGGTGATACAACTGGTGATATGACTAACTTATATAAGACAAGTGTTTTCTTACTTACTAAGAATGAGAAAGGACTTAATAGTTTTGAAACTATAAGTTATGGTAGTGATGCTATAGTAGATGGTAATAACAAGATAAATGCTGGCTTAAATGAGTTAAATGAAAAAACAGCATCACTTGCGACCTTACCTAGTTCAATAGAGGCCTTACAAACTGCTATAAATAGTGCTAAAGTAGGTAGTGATAAATTAAAAGAGGGTAATGATACGCTTAATCAAGGAGTTAATAAATTACTAACTAATTCTACTACTATTAAAAATGGTTTATTAACTTTATCATCTGGTTCTAAGACTTTAAATAATGGTTTAATAACACTAGATAATAGTGTTAAAGATGCTAAAAATACAGTTAAGAGTAAGAAAGATGCAACAGAGGAAGAGGTATCACCATTAAAAGATATAAGTAAGTATAGTGAAAATATTGTTAAAGTAGATAAAAAGATAGTTAATGAAGTAACATCATATGGAACAGCTTTCTCACCATTCTTTATCTCTATTGCTTTATGGGTAGGAGCTTTAATGTTATACATTATCTTATATTTTGATAAAGAAAATAGATTTGAAAAATTATCTATTGATAATCCAAATCACTTAAAAAGAACATTCTATTATCATGTACTTGGAACTATGGCTGGTATCATTTTAGCTTTCTTACTACAAGTATTATTAGACTTTGAAATTACATCTATTCCACTTTATTATTTTTCAGTAGTATTAATTGCTAATACATTTGTGGCTCTTATTGAATTTTTAATTCTAAACTTTAAAGATGTTGGTAAGTTTATCGCTTTAATTCTACTTGTCTTACAACTTGCTGCAGCAGGAGGAACATTCCCAATTGAGACAGTAACTAAATCATTTAGATTTTTACATCCATTATTACCAATGACTTATACAATTGGTTTATTAAGAGAATCACTAATGACAATTGAAGGAAGCTTATTAAGTAAAAACTTAATTATTGTTATTTCAATATGTTTAGTATTTGTAGTACTTAATCTTGTAAAAGACTTAAGATATGAAAAGAAAAAAAGAGGATAATATTTCTGAACTGGTAACTAATTTATCAGTTCTTTTTCTTTCCCTTTTTCTCTAAATAGCTTATAATCAAATAAGAACTATATATTTAGGGAGGAAAAGAAATGAATGTTGTATTATTAGGATCAAACACAAAGGAAGAGATAGAAAACAATTTACGAATAGTAGCATCGGCTGGAGCTTTATCTAGAAGTGAAGGTACGGTTATGGATGTATATGAAAGTAAAAATGATTATCAGAAAAATCTACGTCTTGCAAAGGCCGTAGTAGGGTATGGACATCGTTCAATATCAGAGCATGATTATCTAGTTTTTGCTTTAGAAGATGTAACACCAGTTATAGAACAAACGATAATTGAGTATAGATTAACATCATTTACTATTAAATCAAGAAGAAATGTTGATTTTAGAAATGTTGGCTTTTATGTTCCTGATTTTAAAACAGTTAAAGGAGATAGGTTAGATTCTAGAGAATTAAAGCTAGATTATAATAATTATATGAAAAGCTTATTTACTAAATATGGTGAATTAGTGGATGAAGGGTTACCAATAGAAGATTGTAGATATATTCTACCTTATTCTTATCATAGTAATATAATTATGGGGTGCGATGCTAATGAACTTTTTAGAATTACTTCAGACCTATTATATGGAAAGATAGCCAAGATAGATGAAGCTAAAGAGTTAGGTACAAAACTTGCTAATATGATGGAAGAAGCTTGTCCTTATTTAGTAAGTTCTTTAAAAAAAGAAGAAAAGAAAGACTATTATAATGATCAATTTACTTATTTAGATAAGTTAGTAAAACAAGAAGATGAGTTGCTTACTAAACCAAAATTAACTGATTATCTAGAAAGGGCTGATGATAAAGTACTTTGTAGTATTTTAATGAATCGTTATCAACTAAGTAGTGAGAAAGCTTCTAAAGTATTAGATGAATTAGTTAAGGAAGATAAAGATATTAAAAAGAAAATGTTTACTAGTCTTTTACATAGTAAGAATCAAAGAGAATTAGAGCAGGTAATGTACTCTTTTGAACTTCCTATATCATTAGCGGTACTTACTCATATATCAAGACATAGAATGCAATCTTTATTAGTACCTGATTTTGTCCCTCTTTGGAATATGGAAAACTATGTAATACCTAATAGTATCAAAGATAGTCATGAAGAAGAGTATAAAGATATTTTTAAGAAGAATAATTTGAAAGTAGAGGAATATAAGGATAAAGGAATAAGAGATGAAGATTTAGTATATTTCTATTTATCAGGTAATGCTTGTAATATAACTACTACTATGAATGCTAGAAACTTTGAATGGATTACTAGAATGAGATGTTGTAATAAAGCTCAGTGGGAGATAAGAGAGCTAATAACCAATCTTAAAGACCAAGTAAAAGAGGTTAATCCTTTGATAGGAACTATGTTAGGAGCAAACTGTGAGGTAAATAATTATTGTCCAGAAGGAAAAGATAGTTGTAAGAATAGAGGGGTAGTAGTTAAACAAAAGATAAAGTAAAGGAGGCAGCTTATGATAGAAGAATATAACTTAAAACTATTATGTGATAAATATGGTCTTTCATCAGAAAGTATTGTTAATAAAAATAATAATATACTTACATATGGTGAATATGATGATATTGATAAAACATTAAATTACTTAATAAATGGATTAAAAGTTAGTAAGAAAAATATAGAAAAGTGTCCTAGTATATTATATAGGAATGTTAATGCTATAAAAGATAATATTGATTTTTTAAAGCAAAACAATGTGTCATTTTCAACAATCGAATCATGTTTACATGTCTTATCATCAGAACCTCATAGTTTGAAAGATACTTATGATTATGTAGAAGAAAATTACGGAGTAGAATCTATTAATAAGAGTACATCAGTTTTAGCTTGTGATAAAGATTTAGTAATTGCAGTTGAAAAGTTAGGGTTAAATAAGGATTGGAACTTGTCGATTGCTAATAGTATTGAATTGGGTTTTACCACTTTGGATGAGATTGAAAATATTATTCACAGTAAAGAATTTAAAAAATATCCAGAGTTATTTACATCAGAAACATTAGCTTATGCTAGAATAGAAGATATTAAAAGAATAATATATAGTGAGGAATTTAAAGAGCATCCAGAGTTATTTACCTCAACAACATTAGCCCTTGCTAGAATAGAAGATATTCAAAAAATGATACATAGTGAGGAATTTAAAGAGCATCCAGAGTTATTTACCTCAACAACATTAGCTCACGCTAGAATAGAAGATATTAAAAGAATAATATATAGTGAAGAATTTAAAGAACATAAAGAGTTATTTACATCTCAAACGTTAGCTCATGCTAAGATAGAAGATATTCAAAAACTATTAGAAATGTCATATTGGAATGATATAAGATATAAAAATTTGTTAACATCTTCAATTGTGGCAAAAGCAAAACAAATGATTACTAAATTACCTGTTTTGATTAGCATGGCTGAGTATTATAGAATTGATGAATATCTTACTACTACGTTTTTGATACTTTCACCAAGTCAAAATTTCGCTTTAATAAATTATTTAAATGATAATAATATTCCCTTAATAGAAAATGATAAATTAAATAAAGTATTTGGAAAACAACCAGGATTGTTAAAGAAAAAATATGGAATAGATATAAAAGAACAGATGTTAAAATATGATTTTAGTAAATTTAGTTTTGATAAAGATGCTAAGGAAGGTGATATGAAAAATGCAGTTAGATAGTTTTGATATTAAAGTATTAAGAGAAAATTTTTCTGATGAAGAAATATCAAAGATAGATACTTTAAATGTATCTAAAATATTTAGATATTTACAGGAAAATGGTGTTTATTATGCTAAGGACTTATTATTATCATCTCTTGACTTGTTTTTATTACCGGTAGAAGATTTTATAAAACAATTTGAAAAATTAAAAGCTAGATTAGGTACTGATTTTCTAGATAAACTGGGTGAAGATTCATCACTTATCGAAATAATGTATGATAACTAAAAAATATAGACCTTGAAGGTTTAAACAAAATAAAGTATAATTAATACTGTTGGAGGATAAAAATGGAATATGTAATTATTTTATTAGTACTTCTAATAATTTTACTAGCAGTTTTAAAAGCTAATAAGAAAGATGCTGAATTGGATTTTAATAAACTAGTTGAATACTTAGGAGGAAAAGATAATATCATTCAAACAGAAACAAAAATGTCTAGATTTGTTGTTACTTTGAAAGATGTTACAAAGGCTGATAAAGATGCTATTCAAAAGCTAGGAGCTAAAGGAGTAGTAGAAATTAATAATCAGTTAAAAATAATATTAGGACAAGATTCTAAACAATTAAAAAAATATATCGATGAAATGAAGTAGTTTTTGCTACTTTTTTTCTTTTGTTTTTGATATACTTAAGTAGAAAGGATATGAGAAATATATGAAATATGTTTATGCGTTTAGTGAAGGTAATAAAGATATGCGTAATACCTTAGGTGGAAAGGGTGCTAATCTTGCGGAGATGACAAGTTTAGGATTACCAGTACCTCAAGGTTTTACTGTATCAACTGATGCTTGTATTAAGTATTATGAAGAGAATGAAACTATAAATAAAGAAATAGAAGAGGAAATACTAAAAGAACTAGCTCATCTTGAAGAGATAACTGGTAAAAAATTTGGTGATGCTACTAATCCTTTGTTAGTATCTGTTCGAAGTGGAGCAAGAGTATCTATGCCAGGAATGATGGATACTGTTTTAAATCTTGGTATGACTGATAGTGTCGCTTTAGGCTTTAGTGAAATAACTAATAATAAAAGATTTGTCTATGATAGTTATCGTCGTTTTATTCAGATGTTTGCTGATGTGGTAATGAATTTTCCGAAGAGTTCTTTTGAACAGCTATTTGATAAGATTAAGGAAGAAAAAAATATTGTAAATGATACTGATTTAACAGCAGATGATTTATTAGAAGTTATTAATAGATATAAAGAGGAATATAGAAAGTATGCCGGATGTGATTTTCCACAAGACGCTAAAGTACAATTACTTGAAGCGATAAAAGCGGTCTTTAGAAGTTGGAATACCGATAGAGCCAAAACTTATCGTCGTCTTAATAATATTCCTTCTAATTGGGGAACAGCTGTTAATGTTCAACAAATGGTTTATGGTAATAAAGGTGATAACTCTGGGACTGGTGTTGCCTTTACAAGAAATCCGGCAACTGGAGAGAAGACTTTATTTGGTGAATATTTAATGAATGCTCAAGGAGAAGATGTCGTAGCAGGTATTAGAACACCACAAGCTATTTCTACTTTAAAAGAAGTTATGCCAGAGTGTTATAATGAATTTGAAAGAATTTGCTCTATCCTAGAAAATCATTATAAAGATATGCAAGATATGGAGTTTACTATTGAAGATGGAAAACTTTATATGTTACAGACAAGAAATGGAAAAAGAACTGCTCAAGCGGCTTTAAAGATAGCGGTTGATATGGTTAATGAAGGAATGATTAGTAAAGAAGAAGCTTTAATGAAAGTAGAAGCAACTAGCCTTGACCAATTACTTCATAAAACTTTTGATAGTGAATCATTAAAGAATGCAAAAGTGATAGCTAAAGGATTAGCAGCATCACCTGGAGCAGCGACAGGTAAGATTTGTTTTACAGCTGAAGATGTTATGGCTTTTCATGAAAAAGGTGAAAAGGACTTATTACTAGTAAGGAATGAAACATCACCTGAAGATATTGAAGGAATGAACCTTGCTCATGGTATCTTAACCGTAAGAGGTGGAATGACTTCTCATGCAGCCGTAGTTGCTCGTGGTATGGGAACTTGTTGTGTATCAGGTTGTGGAAGTTTAGTAGTAGATGAAGTTAATAAAACAGTAACTACAAGTGAAGGATTAGTTTTTCATGAGGGAGACTATTTATCACTTGATGGAAGTACGGGTAATGTCTATGGTGAGAAAATATTAACAGTAGAACCTACTATCAGTGGAAACTTTGAAACATTTATGGAATGGGCTGATAGTGTTAGAAGACTAAGAGTAAGAGCTAATGCTGATAATTATCGTGATGCTAAGGTAGCAAGAGAGTTTGGGGCTGAAGGTATTGGCCTATGTAGGACAGAGCACATGTTCTTTGATAAGGATAGAATCTTTAATTTTAGAAGAATGATTACAGCAGATACTAAAGAAAAAAGAGAAGAAGCTCTTACTAAGATTTTACCTTACCAGAAAGAAGACTTTAAAGATTTATTTAGAACTATGAAAGGTTATGAGGTAGTAATTAGATATTTAGATCCACCACTTCATGAGTTTTTACCACATACTGATGAAGAAATAACTGAACTAGCTCCTACTTTAGATATGAGTTTTCAAGAGTTAAAAAATAGAGTAGAATCACTAAAAGAATTTAATCCAATGATGGGACATAGAGGTTGTCGTCTTGCTATTACCTATCCAGAGATAGCCGTTATGCAAACAAGAGCCGTTATTGAAGCGGCAATAGAAGTAATAAACGAAGGAATAGAAGTTACTCCAGAGATTATGATTCCACTAGTTGGTACAACTAATGAACTTTCTTATATTAAGAAGATAGTATGTGAGACAGCTGATCAGATTATTGCTAGTACTAATAAATCTCTTAAATATAAGGTTGGTACTATGATTGAGGTTCCAAGAGCTTGTGTTATTGCTGATGAGATAGCAAAAGAAGCTGAATTCTTCTCTTTTGGTACTAATGATTTAACACAACTTACTTATGGATTCTCTAGAGATGATGCTTCTAAATTCTTAAAAGACTATTATGCTAAAAAGATATTTGAACAAGATCCTTTTGCTACCATAGATCAAGATGGTGTTGGTAAATTAGTAGGTATGGGAGTAGCACTTGGTAAGAAAACAAGACCTGATATAGATTTAGGTATTTGTGGAGAACATGGTGGAGATCCAGCTTCTATTGATTTTTGTCATAGAGTAGGCTTAACTTATGTATCTTGCAGTCCTTACCGTATTCCAACAGCTCGTCTTGCCGCAGCTCAAGCAGTGATTAGAGAAAAAACACATAATAATCAATAAAAAGGATATTTAAGAGTTTTTACTTCTATACTTTAAAGATTGAAATAGGTATTTTTATTTCTATACTTCAATCTTTTTTGCTTGATTATAAAATAATTACAGATTTAATTTGTTTTAAATGTATAAATATAAAACCTGATAGATTACTTATTACTTTATATAAAGTATTTTATAAGTTATAATATGTGCAAGGAGTGTTAGACAAATGGAAGATAAGGAAATATGTTTAAAATCAACTGTATCTTTTGAAGAACTAAAAAATATTATGTTTGATATCGGATTTAAGGTTCAAGAAGATTTTCAAATGAATGATATTTATATGATTAATAAAGATGTAGATATATCACTTGATAATAAAGATGTTATATTTAAAGATAATATTCTTGTTAGAGAAACAGTAGGAAAAAAGATATTACTTGTTAACAAAATAAAAAAATTAGATGATAATGGGATTGTAATAGGCGAACGTAGTATTAAATGTTCTATTACTGATTCAGAATCCGGTTATAATTTTTTATGTTCTATAGGTTATAAAAAAGCATTTGAATTAAAGGACCATAATTTATTGGTAACTAATGGAGTTAATGAAATATATATTCAAGATGTTGAAGGATTAGGAACATATATAGAGATGGAACAAAAGAACTTATTATTAAAAGAAACTAATGGTGATACTATTGATGAACTAGTAAATACAATAAAAAAATATAATTTACCTCTTGATTATAGTAATATAAGCGTAAAAAAGTCCTTAGAAATGTTAAAAATTATATGTAAATAATTAAAGAAAGTACAAAAATGATAGAAGAGACTGTTTTCACAAGTGAAAAAATAATAGAAGTCGTTAGAAGAGTTTATAATATTGATGTTCATCAAGTGAAAAATTAAATCGTGGTAGTGCTAATTTATACTCAATAAATGAGAATAAATATATATTAAAAGAATTTCAAACAAAATATACAAAAGAAGAAATCGATAAGGAAATAAATATTATAAATCATCTAAAAAAAGATAATATTCCAGTTCCAGAATATATAAAAACTATAACTGGAGAATATATTTTTATCTATGAAAACAAAGTTATAAT
>CAVLCG010000041.1:0-11120 GCA_963661445.1 bacterium
ATAAAGCTAAACTACTTACTTTCTTTTTAATACTTTATTTACTACTAAGTTTATTTATTGGAGTAGTTATAATGTATTTATATGGTAAGTTAGCAAGTGTTAATAAGACTTATGTTACTTATTCTAGTAGTTTAATTACTATGTCTAGTAGTAGTATTAGTAAAATTGATGATGTTAGTAATTTAAAGATTGGTCTACTTAATGATAAAACATCTCCTGATGGTTATATTATTCCTAAGATAATTATTAAAGAAAATGATTTAAGTGATGATAATAAGATTAAGAAGTATGATGACTATAATGCAATGGTTGCAGATTTATATGATGGTACTATTGATGCAATGTTTATTACTACTAACTACCCTAGTTTATTTCAAAGTATTGAAACTTATCAAGATATAGCAACAGATACTAAGATTATTTATACCAAAGAGAAAAAGATGCTAAAGAGTTCGACTAGTAAAAGAGAAACCGCTTCTACTGGTAAAAGTATAACTGAACCATTTACTATCCTACTTATGGGTGTTGACTCTACTGATGAAGGTTTATCTAAAAATACAGTAGCTAATGGGGACTCATTAATATTAATTACTTTTAATCCTAAGACTTTAAATGCAACAATGCTTTCTATTCCAAGAGATAGTTATGTACCAATCGCTTGTTGGAGTGGTACTCCTGAAAATAAAATTACTCATGCTGCCGCTTATGGAACTGATTGTATGATGAGTACTATTGAAAATTACTTTGATATTAAGATTGATTATTATGCAAAGATTAATTTCCGTGGACTTGTTTCTCTTGTTGATACTTTAGGAGGAATTGATGTTGAAGTACCACAAAATCTATGTACTGATAATTCTAATCGTGAAGGTTCTGTTTGTATAAAAGAAGGTAATCAACATTTAAACGGTGAACAAGCCCTAGTTCTTGCAAGAAACAGAAAGCAACTAGCTAATGGTGATTTGGACCGTGTACTTAATCAACAAATCGTTATTCAAGGTCTTATTAACAAGGTTAAAGATATGTCTAGTGTTAGTCAAGTTATGGGCGTCTTAGATACTATTTCTAATAACTTAGATACTAACTTTACTACTAAACAAATATTATCTTTCTATGATATCGCTAAAGATATAACAACTAATGCCCTACAAAAAGATGATTCTGATTTAATTAATATTGAACAATTATTCTTATCAGGATCTGGTCAAATGATTTATGATGAGAGAAGTAGATTAGTATTATGGGACTATGTTCCTAATAAAGAAAGCAGAAAAGATATTATTAATGCTATGAAAGTTAATCTTGGTAAGAAAAATCCTACTATGATTAAAGAGTTCTCTTTCTCAATTAATACTCCTTATGAAAAAACAGTTACAGGAACTGGTCCATACAAAACAGCATTTACTTATACTCTTCTTCCTGATTTTACAGGTGATAGTGAATCTGCTGCTAGATTATGGGCTTCAAAAAATGGTGTTAGTGTTACGTTTAAAGGTTCATCAGGACACGTTGTCGCTCAAAGTTATCCAGCTAATAAAAGAGTTGATTTAATAAGTGGTTCTGTAGTTCTTACCCTATCAGGTGGTTCTAGTACTACTAATAACTCCTCTACTACAACTGATAATAAAACTACTACTAAAGATACAACTACTAAGAATAATCCTAGTAATGATGATTCTAATAAAGTTGAGACTAATGAAGATAAAACTGGTGGAGAAAGTGGTGACCAAGGTAATAATGGTTCTGGAGATGGTGGTAATAGTGGTGGAGAAACTACTACTGAAGAAGATAAAGCCCCATCTGAATAACTTTTACAAAAAATCCTTTATGGATTTTTTATTTTGTAGTATAATATAGCACAACTAAAGAGGTGTTTATATGGTAAAAACTGATATAGAAAAAGCACAAAAAATAGTTAGTATTAATAATAGTTCAAATTTAGTTTCTAATACTCCTTATCATGAGAGTTCATTTATTTATAGAACTACTAACGAACAAATTGATAAATATCAAAGTTATCTAAAAAATAGAGAAAACATTTTATCTATCATTGCATCAGGTAATCAAATACTAGATACTATTTACGAAGGAAATAAAAATATAACTGGCTTTGATATAAGTACTTTTCCTAAATACTATTTAGAATTACAAATTGCTGCTTTAAATACTCTTGGATTAGGAGATTACATAAATTTTATCTATGGTGATATTGACGATGAAAAGTTTGATGATATATATGATACTATTCATCCAATGTTAGAAAAAGAGGCTAAAGAATTTTGGGATAGCTTACTTAATTTCTTTGATTTTAGTGAAATAACTGCTTCTACCCTATTTTCTAATGAATTTGTTTATCCTAAAAATATTATTGAAAGAAATATATACTTACAAAGTGAAGAAAATTATCAAAGATTAAAGGACAATATTCAACAAGTTAATCTAAAATATATAACTGGTGATATCTTTTCATTAGTTAAAGAATTAGATAATAGTTATGATTTTATAAATTTATCTTCAATTATATATTACAATAATCTTGATAAATACAAAGAGATGTTAGAAACTCTTCCTCTAATAAACAATGGTGAAGCTTTAACTTATCTTTATAAAATTAAACCATTTAAAGAAAACCAAGATTACTTTCCTAACTGTAGTTTTCACAGTTTTGATAATAATACCGGTGTAATGATATACACAAAGAAAAAGAGTAAATGATTAGTATTAACTATTTACTCTTTTCTATTATTCATAATTATCAGCTTTTACTTCCATAAAACTTTGTTTATGATTACATACTGGACATACATCTAAGGCATCTTTTCCAATATAGACATGACCACAATTACGGCAAATCCATAACTTGTCACCATCTTTATGGAATACTTTATCATCTTTAACATTTTTAAGTAATGTTAAATATCTCTTTTCATGTTCAGCTTCTATTTTACCAACACTTTCAAATAGGTATGCAATTCTATCAAATCCTTCTTCACGAGCAGTATTAGCAAATTCTTTATACATTTCAGTCCATTCATAATTTTCACCAGCAGCAGCATCCTCTAGATTTGTAAGTGTATCTGGAATTTCTCCTCCATGTAACTGTTTAAACCAAAGTTTTGCATGTTCCTTTTCATTATTAGCAGTTTCTTCAAAGATAGCTGCTATTTGCTCGTATCCATCTTTTCTAGCTTTTGAAGCATAATAAGTATACTTATTTCTTGCTTGACTTTCTCCTGCAAAAGCAGTCATTAAGTTTTGTTCTGTTTTACTTCCTTTTAGTTCCATTATATACCTTCCTTCCTTAGTGACCATAAAGTCATTATTAATATAATAACATAATTTAAATAATAATGTTATCTTTTTTGATACACTTTCGGTGAATATTCTTTTAAAGATTCATCATCTTTTAATTTTTTGATAGCACTTATTTCCAATTGTCTTGCTCTTTCACCTGAAATATTAAGTATAGTTCCGATTTCAGAAAAAGTTTTCGTTCCACAGTCATCAAATCCAAAGCGAATGTTTACTACTTCTTGTTCACGTCTTGTCAATTTAGACATTGCTTTATTTATTTCTTCTTTCATTATTTCATCTATCACTATACTTTCCGGATTAATATTATAATCTTCACTTGATTTTCTTATTGTTCGTTTATCTTTTTCACCTAATGAATTATTAAGAGAAATATTAGTTTTCCAAACATTATTTAATTTTTTTATACTTGCTAGAGAAACGCCTAATTCTTCAGCTAATTCTTCTTCGGTTGGTTCCCTATTTAATGTTTGTTCTAATTTTCCTGCTATAAACCTTAATTTATGAATATTTCTTAATGTATGAACAGTTATATGAAAAGGAGTCCCATTATTTGCTAACGATTTAATAATTGCATCCTTAATCCACCATGTTGCATATGTTGAAAATCTATAACCTTTTGTAACATCAAACCTTTCTAAAGCTTTCATAAGGCCAATATTTCCATCTTGGATTAAATCTAAAAGTTCAATTCCATTTCCGTGATATGTCTTAGCTATGCTAACAACAAGCTTTAAATTTCTCTCTATCATAGTTTTTCTAGCCTGCTCATCTCCCTTTTTGATTTTTATAGCTAATTCTTGTTCTTCACGTCTAGTTAAAAGTGGTAAATTAATTGTATTGAAGTAATTAATTAAATCATTATTTGTATATTCAAAATCCGGTTTTACAGTATTTTCAAGTTTACCAAATGAAATATCATTCAAAGTGCAATAATTCTCCACTAATGACAAAGAAATAGAATCAGTAAAGACATCTTTCATTGCATTATTCTTAAGTTTTTGCCTATTACTATCTACTAATTTTTCTATTATAGCATTTACTGTTTCATTATTTTTCAGTATCTGTAAATAAAATTCTTCCTTAGGAATATAATAGATTCCCAAAAAGAAATCAGATATCTTTTTTAACCCAAGCTGACAATCTTTAATAGATTTAACATCTTTGTCTATAAACCTATTGAATATTTCTATTCCATTTCCTTTATCAAATGTTTTTCTTAAATACCAATTAATATTATTTTTAATAATCAAAGAAAAATCAACATTTTCTACCTTATCACTATTAATTATTTTTTGATATCTAGCTACAACTATCTTTTTAAACCAATTATCAAGAGATTCAGCTGATAAACTGATATAGGAATATTCATCTCTTATACTACTCAAAGTAGGAATCAAAGTTTGATAGAATTCATCAAAAGTCATTGTTTTAATCTCATCAGTTGATATTGTCATATTACTTCCCTCACTTCAGGATATTATTTTATTGTAAAAAGAAACATTTAGCAAGCGTCTTCTAAATATTTCTTTATTTTTCTAAGTTCTTCTTTTTTCTCTTTAGGAATATTATTATTTAATAAGAGATTATTTATATTACTTAGTTCGTTTCTATAGTATTTTTTTATAATTTCTTTATTCTTAGTTATTAAGACAGGTCCCAAATACAGTTCTTCATCAGAATAGATTCTATCTCCCCTAGAAAATACTAAGAGGTGGTATAACTTATCACTTTCTTCTACTAATTCTTCATCTTTTAGATAGTATCCTAAGCTAGTAATAGTCTCCCTTACTTCTTTTATAAAGTTATTAGGAGATAGGATAATTGTTTTAATATTAGTAAGTTTATTTCTATTTTCTAGAAACATTTTATTTATAGTTAAGCCACCCATACCAGTTACCGTAATAGTATCAATTTTATCATTAAGAGAATTAAGTCCTTCAGCTTTAATTAGTTCTATTCTATCTGCTAGATTATAGTAATCTACATTTTCCATGGCTTGATTTAAGGGACCAGATTTATTATCAGAAGCATAAACAAAAGGAAAGTTTCTCTCTTTTAATAAGTAGATGGATAACTTTGCATGATCACATCCAATATCAAGAGGAATACTTCCCTTATCAACATAATCTCCAACTAGTTTTAAACGATTATTTATTTTCATTAGTCTGTTAAAAAGTCCTTTAACTTACGAGATCTAGATGGATGTCTTAATTTTCTTAAGGCTTTTGCTTCTATTTGTCTAATTCTCTCTCTAGTAACTCCAAAGATTTGTCCTACTTCTTCAAGTGTTCTACATTGTCCATCATCAAGTCCAAAACGAAGTCTTAATACTTTTTCTTCACGATCAGTTAATGTTAATAAAACACCAGCTAACTCTTCTTTTAATAATTCCTCAGTAGCATACTCTTCTGGACTAACAGTTCTCTCATCTCTTATAAAATCTCCTAAATGAGAGTCATCTTCTTCACCAATTGGTGTTTCAAGTGATACTGGGTCTTGACTAATTTTATATACTTCTCTTACTTTATCAACAGAAATTCCTAATTTCTTAGCTATTTCTTCATCAGTTGGTTCTCTATTTAAATCTTGTGTTAACTGACGTTGTACACGAGCTAGTTTATTGATAGTTTCAACCATATGGACAGGAACACGAATAGTTCTTGCTTGATCGGCTAATGCTCTAGTAATAGCTTGTCTAATCCACCAAGTAGCATAAGTTGAAAATTTATAACCTTTTTCCGGATCAAACTTATCAACGGCTTTCATAAGACCAATATTTCCTTCTTGGATAAGGTCAAGGAAAAGCATACCTCTTCCTACATAACGTTTAGCAATAGAAACAACTAGACGTAAGTTTGATTCAGCTAAGATTCTTTTAGCTTCTTCATCACCTTCAAGAGCACGACGAGCATTTTCAAATTCTTCATCTGAAGTAAGTAGTGGAATTCTACCAATCTCTTTTAAATACATTCTAACTGGATCATTAATTTTAATATCTTTAGATAAAGTAATATTCTCAACTAAAGTATCATCAGTGATTTCTTCACCACTTGCTTCGGTGTCATTAGCATCTTCACTTACTATTTCAATACCAGCATCTACTAAACTGTTATATAAATCATCAAGACTATCACTATCTAGTTCTAATCCTTTTAATTCATTAGCCATTTCTTCATAAGTAATGAATCCTTTTTTGCTACCTTTTTTAAGAAGGCTTTCTTTTCTTTGTTCAATAGTTTTAATTTCATTTACCATTTTGCTTCTCCCCAATCCTTAATTTTCTTATCTCTTCAGCAAGCCTTGCTTGTTCTAGTGGATCAACAGTATCTAATAATTTCTTATTTAATCTTTTGATTTGTTGTTTTCTACTATAGTCTAGAATAACACTTTTATAATCAGAAATATCTTTTTTATCTACTTCCTTTTTTAAAGGATAAGATCCTATTTGTGATAAGAGTTTTATTAGTTCCTCATTTGTGCCAAGATAAGTATAAAAGTCAGCCCAAGTTATAAAACCATTAGTTCTGTAATAGTCTACTATTTCACTTTCTAATAATCTTAATTTATCAGTAGGAAAGACTAAATGTGCTTTTTCTACTTCTTCTATTACCCAAGGTTGTTCAATCATATAAGAAAGTAGTGCATAACTAGCTTTTTGATACTTATCTAGTTTTTCAGTGGGTGTCTTTGTTTCCACAATTTTTAAAGGCTTTATCTCTTTCTTGCCTTTTAATTCTTGAAAACTTTTTTCCAAGGTATTATACCCTATTTCGAAGTTTTTTGCAAGGTCTTTTAGAATTATTTCTATTCTTATTTGATCATCTATTTCCTTAGTCTCTTCTAAAACTTTATGGATATAGTCAGCTTTTTCTTCACTACTAGCAAAATTAACCTTACTTTTTAATCTTTTAATCTTATAATCTTTAAAGTAGATGGCACTATTAATTAAGCTAGCAAAAGCTTCTTTTCCTTTTGATAAGAGAAAACTATCAGGATCATCTTCTTCCGGTAACTCTATTACTTTAACTTCTATACCTGCTTCTTGAAATAAGTTTCCCGCTGATAGTGTTGCTTTCTGTCCTGCTTCATCACCATCAAAACATAAGATAATGTTTAAAGATAATCTTTTGATATTATTGATATGGTCTTTAGTAAGAGCTGTACCCATAGTAGCAATCGTATTATCAAAGCCAAAAATACTAGCTCTTATAATATCCATAAATCCTTCCATTATAATTACATTTTTACTAACTCTTACTGCTTCTTTAGCAATATGATAATGATATAGTAGTTTTCCTTTTTTAAAAAGTTCTGTTTCTTTTGTATTTAAATATTTATTTTGTTTCCCACTAGTAATTATTCTACCACTAAAACCAATCACTCTACCATTTAAGTCATGCAAAGGAAACATTAATCTATTACGATACAAGTCATTATTACCACTACTTAATCCTACTTGATTAAGCAAGTCTATCGGATATCCTTTCTTCGTTAAAAGATTAGTTAAGTTATTATTATCTAAAGACCAACCCAGTTCAAACTTTTTAATTACTTCTTCATTTATACTTCTATTTTCAAGATAGCTTCTAGCATCTTTTCCCATGGTACTCATCAAGTTATTCTGATAGTACTTTAAAGCTAGATTATATATATCATACCATTTATCATATTTAGTTATTTTCTTTTCTTCATGGTAACCTACTAAGGGAATACCTACTCTATCAGCTAATTCTTTTAAGACTTCTCTAAACTCTTTATGTTCATAATCCATCAAAAAATTAAAAACATTACCAGTCGCATGACAAGAAAAACAAGTATATATCTGTTTTTCTCTTGATACACTCATGGAAGGGTTAGTATCATCATGAAAAGGACAAACACCAAAGTAGTTTTTACCCCGAGCAACAAGAGGGATTTTTTCACTAATGATATCAACTATATCATTCTTTTGTCTAATCTCTCGTATGATGTCTTGTTGATTCATTATTATCCCTCCACTTCTATATTAAATTTTTTCTTGTATAACTTGTAACATTTGGATAGGTATAAATATCAACTGTTCCTTGATTAACCATCTTGATAAATCCTAAACCATTAATACACAAATCTTCGTCAAACTTCATCTGATGAGTAGTCTTACCCATCTCTTCTTTTAAGTCCATTCTCTTACTTGCTATTTTTCTTATTTTTAAATCATTAGACATATAGAAAGTAAAGCTATTCTTCTCACCACTTGTATAATCTATTCTTAACAAGTCATCTACTAAAATACTTTGTCCTTTTCTAACTTGATAAGTCTTAGGTTTAATCTCTTTTCTAGGACTTATTTTCTTTAAAGTACTCTTATCTACCACATTAACTATACTACCACTATCGACTAGTCCTGGTGTATCTATTAATGTTAAATAATCATTAAGTTCTATTCTTACAGTACTTAAAGTAGTAGCAGGTAGTGGTGAAATAGTTAACTCCTCATTATTATCTGAATAATTAGAAATAAGTTTATTAATTAACGTACTCTTTCCAGCATTAGTATGTCCTACTACATAGACATCTTTACTTGTCTGATATAGTTTGATTTGTTTTAATAAGTAATCAATATTTTGATTCTTCTCTACACTAATAACTACTACTTTTTCAAATGGTGTATCCATATTATTAAAGTAGTCAAGAATCTTTTCTTCTTTAACTGACTTTGGTAAAACATCTTTCTTATTTAAGACTAATATCATCTTATTAGGTATATACTTTCTAATCTCTTCAAAGTCTTCTTCTAAGTTTAGTAAATCTGCTATATATAAGACTAAGTCTTTAGTCTCTCCTACCTTTTTTAATATATCTATATATTCATCATTACTCTTAGTAACTACTTGATAATCACCATAGTTTTTTATTCTAAAACATCTTTGACAATAATCTTGTTCTAGACTAACAGTATACCCTTCTTGTAAAACATTTTCATCTTGCAGCTTAATACCACAACCTTTACAGTATTTTTCTTCATTCATGATAATATTTTCCTTTCTCTAGTATTTTATCTTCTGCTAGTTTTTTTAGTATTCTTCTTTCTAGAAATCTATTAATACTAGTTATTTTAAATTCTTTATTAGATATTGGATCTACTAGTATTGTCTTTATCTTTAATTTTTTAGCTAATAACATATCAGTCATATATTGATCACCTATTAAGACTATATCTTCCCTAGCTAGATTATTTTCTCTAAGAAGTTTTCTCATATTTCTAGTACTTGGTTTTAATGATAAATGATAATATTTAATTTCTAACTTATCGCCAAACGGTTTAACTCTTTTTCTAGGACTATTAGAAAGAATAAATAAAGTAAAGTCTTTTTTTAAGGTCTTAAAGTATTCAACTACTTTATCATTTGGGTACTTTTCACTTGTCATAGCAATAGTATTATCAAGATCAAAGACTAAAGCTTTTACTCCTTCTTTTTTTAGTTTAGCAATAGGTATTTGATAAATATCTTTTATATAAATATTAGGTTTATAATACTCTTTCATAGCATCTCCTCTAATTATTAACTTTTTGTCTTATCATTTTAGTTCCTGGTGTGATCTTATCAAAATGATAACCATTTTCTTTACCGTATTTAATAATTTCTCTTAAAGCATCTCTTGTATATGGTTTTATATCATGCATTAATACCATATTAGTTCGCTCTTTTGATAAACTTCTAGTAACCTGATTTATGATACTTCTTGCATCTTTATATTCACCTGCATCACCACTAGATATATTCCAGTCATAATAGTAATAACCTTTTTCTAAGACTTCTTTAGTTAAGGTAGTCATTAAGCCTTCTTGATAGTGTCTACTAACGGTATTACTACTGCCTCCTGGAAATCTAATAATTCTACTATCATAACCAGTAATAGCAGCTACTCTATCATGAACTTTAGTTAAGTCATCAAAATAAGCATCTACTGATTGATAAACTGTTTCGTAACTATGCGAGAAGGTATGTAAAGCAACAGTATGTCCTTCATCGTATTCTCTTTTAATTAATTCATCAGGTCCTTTACCAGTCACAAAGAAAGTAGCTTTTACATTTTCTTCTTTCAAGATATCTAAAATAACATTAGTAGTTCCATTATTAGGTCCATCATCAAAAGTTAAATAAATGGTACCCGGACTATCTCTTCTTACCATCTTAATCTTTCTTTTAGCTTCAGTCTTATTATGAGCTTTATCTTCGACTGTATAAGTTAAGGTTTGATCATCGCTACTATTAGTATCAACACTACCACTAGTTATAACCATACCTGTTATATCACCATCACAGTTATCAAATACTTTATAACCTGGTTCTACATAAGTTTCTCCTATATAAGAAAATACTATATCACCATCTGTTAACTCTATTGTAGGTTTGGTCTTATCCCCTACTTGAATCTTTCTAGTAACACTAGTCTTATTATGAGCTTTATCTTCTACTTCATAAGTAATTGCATCTCCATTTTCACTTATCTTTACTTTTTTAGTTAAGTCCCCATCTATATTATCAATAGCTTTATACCCTAATTCTTTATATTTACTATTAGGACAGATATAAGTATCTTTTCCCCCTTCTAGGGTAATAACTGGACTTTCCAAATCTTTAACTTCTACTTTTCTTTTAGTACTAACCGTAATAAAAGGTCCTTTTACTTTATAGGTTA
This sequence comes from bacterium, assembly GCA_963661445.1. GTDB lineage: Bacteria > Bacillota_I > Bacilli_A > RF39 > UBA660 > Onthousia. The sequence continues at coordinate 10,999 of CAVLCG010000041.1, forward strand.
AATAATATACTCCATCTTTCTTATTATTAATCTTTCCTGACACTTTTACTTTATCAGTTAGGTTATCAAATAAGTAACTAGCATGATAGCCTGGTTCTTTATATTCACTATTAATATTTAAC
>CAVLCG010000042.1:0-11103 GCA_963661445.1 bacterium
TGACATTTATAAGAAAAAGTGGACTACATTAATTAAAAAAATTAAGGATATAAATAAAGAAAATGAAAAGATACTAGATAAGTTTTTTGGTAAAATTATTACAGCAGATTTTAAGGTCCTAATTGAAAATAAAAACTCAATATCAAAATTAAAATCAAAATTATCAAAGAAAGATAAACTTAACAAGTTTGATTTATTAGTAAATAATAAGTTAAATAAGATTGTTAAGTTAAATCTTGTTAATGATAAACCGTTACAAACAATTGAAGATTGTGATTTTATATTAAAAAGTATAAATTTACAAAAGTCTAGAGAAGAATTAGCTATTATGTGGGATGGATTGATGCCAAAAGTTGGGGTGGCCAAATTTAGTGAATTGGATGAAAGGGAACCTGAAAGAGTTGCAGAAAAATATATTTGTAATATTGAAAAGAATCTAAATTGGTATTCTAACGATTATAATGAACTGCTTACTTTATTAAAAAACACTAAGATACCAGAACAAATTGTATTAAAGATAAATAGTTTAGATAAAGATATTAATCAGGTAAATAATGTTTTTGATTCAATAGAAAATATATTACCAAATATTATTGATGTTTGTTTAGCTCAAATTAAATTAAATAATAACAAAAATACTATAGATAATGTTATTGCTGTTCTTGAAGATAACTTATTAATTAATTCCTCTTTATGTATTAATATGAAAAACTATTTAATAAATAGTGACTATGAAAATTATTTAGATGAATATAAAGAATTAAGTAATATTTATAATAAATATGAATTTTTAAATAAGAGAAATGAGCTATTAAGCAAATTAGCAAAAGTTGCACCTACTTGGGCAGATGATATAAAAAATAGAAGTGGTATTCATGGTGAAGATCAATGTCCAAGTAATATAAGGGATGCTTGGAAGTATAAACAATATGAATTAATTTTAGATGAAATAAATAAGGAATCACTAGATACTTTACAAGAAAAAAGTCAACGCTTAAGTTCTATTTATAGAAAAAAAACAGAAATATATGCAAGCAGATGTGCTTGGTATAAATTATTGAAAAAAAATGAATGTAATATTAGTATGAAACAGGCTTTACAGGGTTGGAAATTAACTGTTAAAAAAATTGGAAAAGGAACAGGGAAAAATGCAGTTAAATATAGAGCAGAAGCACGTAATTTAATGGCAAAATGTCAAAATGCAGTTCCATGTTGGATTATGCCAATGAGTAAAGCAATTGAATCATTAAAGCCAGGGGAAAATCAGTTTGATGTTATTATAATTGATGAAGCAAGTCAATCAGATATTTCATCTCTTGCTATAGCATATTTTGGTAAAAAGATGATAGTTGTAGGTGATGATAAGCAAGTAAGTCCAAGTGGAGTAGGAGAAGAAGTTAGTAAAATTAATGTTTTAGAGCAAACATATCTTAAAGGTAAAATTCCTAATTCACATTTATATAGTTCAAAAACATCATTATATGATATAGCCGCTACTACATTTCAACCACTAATGTTAAAAGAACATTTTCGATGCGTTCCAGAGATAATTGGCTTTAGTAATATGTTGTCATATGATTTTAAAATTAAACCATTAAGAGATTCTAGAAGTAGTAATTTATTACCAGCAGTGGTACCTTATAGGGTTGAAGGTAGAAGAATTGATGATATTAATAAATTAGAAGCTGAAACAATAGTTTCTCAAATTAAAGCATGTTTAGGCTTAAAAGAATATGATGGTAAAACATTTGGAGTTATAACGATGCTAGGAAACAATCAAGGAAAATTAATACAAAGCTTGATATATAAATATATAGAACTATCTGATATTGAAGATAGAAAAATATTAGTTGGAAATGCTTCAAATTTTCAAGGTGATGAAAGAGATGTTATATTTTTATCAATGGTTGATAGCAGAAATGAGTATGGTAGTAGGTTACGTTTAACTAATACTGATGATGATAAGAAACGATATAATGTAGCAACTAGTAGAGCAAAAGATCAATTATGGATAGTTAACTCTTTAGATGCATCTAGTGATTTAAAAGAAGGAGACATACGTAAAAGATTATTAGACTATGCAAATGATCCTAAGGCATTTGCAATAAAGGTTGAAGAAATCAAGGAAAAAGCTGATTCTATTTTTGAAATCCAAGTAGCAGAAAAACTGCTTTCTGAAGGATATAATATTGTTCAACAATATCCAGTTGGAGCATATAAATTAGATATAGTTGTTATATGTGAAAATAGAAAAGTTGCTATAGAATGCGATGGTGAAAGGTATCATAGTGGAGAGGAAAAAATTCTTGAAGATATGCAGCGTCAGGCTATTCTTGAAAGAATTGGTTGGAGATTTATAAGAATTAGGGGAAGTCAATATTTTAAAAATCCAGATGAAACTATGAAAAATGTAATAACAAAATTAGAAGAGTTGAAGATTTATCCTGAAGCTTTGAATAATAATGAAGAAACAAGAACTAGTGAATTGTTAGAAAAAGTAGAAGTAGAGTCTAAGAAGTATTTGGAATTTATCCAACAGGATAGTAAAACAGAAATTAATTATAATGATATATTATATGCTTTAGATACAAATAAGCAAAAAGAGCCTGTTATGAATTAAGTGATTAATCTATGTAAAACAATTGTATAAAACTAAATTAAAAAGATAATCTACAATAAATTAAAGCTCATAAAAGTGTTCTAAAATGCTTGCTATCTTCATAAGAAAATGTTATAGTAATTCTAGATTTCTGTGAAGAATGATAGTAGTTTAAAATATTTATTTTCAAGAGACTTAGTGGTTGGTGAAAACTAAGATAATATTTTAGATGAAATACACATTTGGAGAAAGAATCGTGTTAGAGCGTTAATCTATTAAGAGCATAGTTTCTATGAAATAAGGTGGTACCGCGGAAGTTATCCGTCCTTATATTTGTAGAAACTTTTTATATTTTAAGGAGGAATAAAAATGACATTATATGAGGATTTAAAATGGAGGGGTTTAATTAAAGATGTGACATCTCCAGAGTTAGAAGAAAAACTAAATAAAGGTGGAATGACTTTCTATATAGGAGCTGATCCAACGGCAGAAAGCCTTCATATTGGTCAGTTTCCTACTTTCTTAGTTGCTGAAAGATTAAGAAGAGCAGGACATAAACCAATAATTTTAGTAGGAGGAGCTACAGGAAGAGTTGGAGATCCAAGAGGAACTGGAGAGAGAGAAAAAGCTGATATTAAAGTTATAGAGAGTAACTTTGTAAAGATTAAAAAACAAATGCAAAAATTATTTGGTGAAGACACATTAGTAGTTAATAACTATGATTGGTTTAAAGACTATAACTATATTGATTTTTTAAGAGATGTTGGAAAGTATGTAAATGTATCTTATATGATTAATAAAGATTTAGTTAAAAGACAAATGGATATTGGTATTTCTTATGCTGAATTTTCTTATATGTTAATTCAAGGATATGATTTTAAATATATTCATGATCATTATGGAGCTGATTTACAGTTTGGTGGCTCTGATCAATGGGGTAATTTAACTACAGGAATAGAATTAATAAGAAAATTAAATAATGAAGAAGTATATGCTTTTTCTGTACCACTTATTGTTGATTCTACTGGTAAGAAGCTAGGTAAGAGTTATGGAAATGCTTTATGGTTAGATGAAGAAAAGACTACTAGCTATGAAATGTATCAATATATACTAAACTTTGAAGATATAATGATGGAAGAATATCTTAAGAAATATACTTTCTTAAATAAAGAAGAGATAGATTCTATTATGAAGGAACATAATGAAACACCAGAGAAACGAATCGCTCAGAAGAGATTAGCTTATGAGGTAATAACATATCTTCATGGAGAAGAATCATATAATCAAGCAGTTAAGATAAGTGAATCATTATTTAGTGGTGATATAGCATCATTAACCTCTAAAGAAATAGAACAAGCCTTTAAAGGAATAGAACAACAAGAAATAGATAAAGAATATTTATTAGTAGATTTATTAGTAGAAATGGGAATTTGTAAGAGTAAAAGAGAAGCTCGTGAATTTATTACTAATGGAAGTATTAGTGTAAATGGTAAAAAAATAACAGACTTAGAATTTATAGTTACAAAAGAAGTTGCAATTGAAGATAAATATATTATAATTAGAAGAGGAAAGAAAAAGTATTTCATTATTGTATTTAAGTAGGTGAAAAGATGGAAAAGAATAAAAAATTATTAAAGTGGTTAAAATTTTTGGTGATAGTGTGTATTGCTATTATAGTAGTAGAAGGTATTTATATAGGAGTTAAAATTTATCAAGCTAATAACAGTACTGTTTATGTTGATACTTTAAGTTCAATTGAGAAACTAAAAGATGGGTATTTAGGTAGTGGTAGTAGTGATTTTAAACATAGTAAATATAATAAGTATAGTAAAGATTATCAAAAAGCTAAGTTAGTTAAGTATGATAATAATGAAAAGATAGTTTTTGAAAGTGCTTATACTAAAGGATATGACTCTTACTTCTATGATGCTAAACAAACTAAAGATGGTTATATTGCTGTAGGAGCTGCTGCTTACAATAAGACTCAAGTTAAGGAAAAGACCAAAGATGGTTTAATTGTTATCTATGATAAAAATGGTAAACAAACAAACTCTAAGACTTTACAAATAGCAGGTAATACTAAGTTTACTAAAGTAGTAGTAATGGATGATGGGTATTTAGTTATTGGACAGAGTATTTTAGAAAATATGACTATTGGAAATGATCCTAATGGTGGAGCTATTATGGTTAAATATGACTTTGATTTGAAAGAACAATGGCGTACTAATTATGGTGGTAGTAAATCAGGAATATTTAATGATGTAGTAGTAGATGATGATGCAATTTATCTTGTTGGAAAAGATGCTACTAGATATGGATTCTTTGCTAAATTTAGTAAAACTGGAGAAAAAGAATTTATTAAGACTTATGAATATACGGATGTAGTTGGTTTTTCATCAATGGCTAAGTTAGATGATGACTTTGTAGTAGTAGGTGGAAAAACTACTAATATAGAAGCAGATGATAAAGACAAGAAAACAGAAGCAGTCTTACTAAGATATGATAAAGATGGTAATATCAAATATGAAAAAAGATATAGAGTTAACAACTCTGCTAGATTTAATAAAGTAGTAGTAGATGGTGATAATATAGTAGCTATTGGTCATACTGCTAAGAAAGATACTAAAGAATCAACAGACTCTTATAATGTCTTTAGATATAGTGGTATCTTTGCTAAGTATAAAAAAGATGGAGAAGAAATTACTAAGAAGACAGAGACTGGTAGTAGAGATATTTACTTTAGTGATATGTTAGTAACTAAAGATGGCTATATGATTGTTGGACAAACATCTTCTAAAGAATTAGGTGGTAATAATAAAGACTTAATCCCTTACTTCTTGAAATATAATAAGAATGGAAAGATAGTTAAATAATGAAATATTATTTACTAGAACCCTTTGCTAAAGATTTATCAGTGGAAAAAAATCCTCCTCTTAGTGAGAAAGGAATAAGAGTGGCTAGAGTTTTTGCTCTAACAATGAAAGGTATTTCAATTGATTATTGTTATACTGATACTTCTATTGCTTCTTTTGGTACAGCTTTATTATTAGTAGGTGATAAGCTTATAGTAAATAAAGTTGCTGATTTAGATAAAGAATTAGAAGAAAAAATAATTTCTTTTATAGAAAGCCTAAATAATAAATATAGTGAAGGAAAGGTTTTAATTGTAGCAGAAAAAAGTGTACTATCTATTATTGATAAGTACACTGATGCTATATTTATATCATAAGAAAAAAGACCTTGTTGATAAGTCTTTTTTACTTATTATAGAATTCAACGATTAATGATTCATTGATATCTGCATTTAATTCACTACGTTCAGGATATCTAACGTAAGTACCTTCTAATTTGTTTTCATCAAAAGTAACATACTCTACACGTTTAGTAACCTTAGAAATAGCGTCAAGTGCAGCTTTATGATCCTTAGAATTTTCCTTTAAAGCAATCTTGCTTCCTGGTTTAACTCTATATGAAGGAATATCAACTTTCTTACCATCAACAGTAATATGTCCATGATTTACAAGTTGTCTAGCTCCACGACGAGTAGTAGCAAATCCCATACGATAAACTAAGTTATCAAGACGAGATTCAAGTAAGATTAGGAAATTAGTACCGTGAACTCCAGCCATTTTACTAGCTTCATCAAATGTCTTACGGAATTGTCTTTCGTTAACACCATACATGAAACGTAATTTTTGCTTTTCTTTTAATTGATTAGAGTAATCACTAGGTTTACCTTTTCTATCTTTACCATGTTGACCAGGTCCATAAGGACGTTTAGCTAATTCTTTACCAGTTTCAGTTAAAGAAAAACCAACACGACGAGATTGTTTATAACTAGGTCCAGTATATCTTGCCATAAAAATCCTCCTTTCCTTAATAAATTGCATCTTCTTGAAATATTATTTCCAATACTTTCTATGGGAGTTTTGTTTTGTTCTTTCGCTTCACAGCAACGAAGGTACTTGAAACTTTCAAAAAACACATATAAAAAGGCGAAATATTGCTGTTCAAGTAAAATTGCAGATTTATTGTAATATAAAATTGTAGATTTGTCAAATATTTTGTAGCTAAAAAACTAGGATTATGGTATTATTAAATAGTAGGTGGTGAGCTATATGAAAGGAACATTACTATATGTTTTGACCGGAATTTTAATTGTAATCATTCTTATTATTGTGCTTATCGTTGTTTTAAAGAAAAAAAGGAAAAAATATTATTTAAAATTGTGTAAAAATTTAGATACAGAAAAAAACTTAATTGGAAGTACCCCAGTACTTCTTGAACTTTCTAAACTAGAACCGATTATAAAGAATGAAAAGATGGAAGAAAAGTATCAGAAATGGCAAGATGAATTTGCTTATATTAAAGATGAGGAACTTCCTAAAATAGATGATTTATTAATTGAACTTGATACATTGATTGATAAAAAGGAATATAATCTTGCTAAGAGTAAAATAAGTAAGTGTGAGATAGGATTATATAAAGCGAAAGAACGAGCTAATTATTTACTTGACCAGATTAAAGAAATTACTCTTAGTGAAGAAAAATATCGAAATATAATTACTAAATTAAAAACTAAATATAGAGAATTAAATAAAGAATATCAAGAACATAAAAACCTTTATGAAGAGATGGCTGAAGCGATAGAATTACAGTTAGAAAATATTGAAAAAAGATTCTTAGAGTTTGAAACAGCTATGGATCAGAATCAGTATACTGATGTAGTTCATATTGTAAAAGCACTTGACACTATGATTGAGCATATGGAGATAGTTATTTCTGAGGTACCTGATTTGTTAATGATGTGTAAACAGATGGTTCCTAAGAGAGTAAAAGAAATAGAAGATACTAAAGAAAAGATGGAAAGTGAAGGATATCCATTAGACTTTTTAAGTATTGATGATAATATGGCGGAAGCTAAAAAGAATGTAAGTGTTATTCTAGATAGAATTAAAGTCTTAAACTTAGAAGACTGTATGTTTGAACTTAAGACAATATTGGACTATTTAGATAGTATTTTTGTGGCCTTTGAAAAAGAGAGATTATCACGAAAAGTATATGAAGAAGCAAGTAAAGATTTTGAAAAAAAACTAAATAAAACAGTTAAACTAGTAACTGATATATATGAACAATTAGATGATATTGAGAATATGTATGATTTAAATAAAGAAGATGTAAAAATAATAGATGAGGTTAATAAAGATTTAATAGTTATAAAAGATGATCATCATAAGATGTTAGAAAAAGTTAAGAATAAAGCAACTCCTTATTCTAGTGTTAATGATGAAGTGGAGAAATTATCTAATAGATTAAAACAAGTAGAATCAACTCTAGATATTGCTTTAAAATCACTTGGTAATATGTATGAAGATGAACAAAGAGCAAGGGAACAACTAGAAGAGATTGAAAGACTGTTAAAAGAATGTAAAGAAAAAATGCGAGAGTATAAATTACCAGTTATTGAAGATAGATACTTTGTTGAACTTAGTGAAGCTAATGAAGCTATCTTAGAGGTAATAAAAGAATTATCTAAAAAACCAATTGCTATTAAAACACTAAATACTAGAGTAGATACAGCTAGAGATTTAGTTCTAAAACTTTATAATACAACTGTTTCAATGATTAAAACTGCTAAGATGAGTGAAATGGCTATTGTTTATGGCAATAGATATATTCCTCTTCATGAAGATATAGAAGAAGGAATTAATAGAGCAAGAAATCTTTTCTTTAAAGGCGACTATACATCATCACTAAAAGTTAGTGTTGATACCATAAAATTAGTAGATGATAATTTTGAAAGAAAGTTGTTGGCGTATGAAAAAGAATAAGAAAAAGAAGAAAAAAAATAATAAAGGTTTTGGAGCATATGAGTTTTTAACGGTAGCAGTTGTTTGCTTAGTATTAACAGCTATTTTGTTAGTAGCAATACTTAAACTAAGTAATAAAGAAAAATATCAAGTGTTTAACTTTAATGCTAGAGTTATGGCTATGAATGCTATTAATTATAATTTTAAGGATGAAGGTACAATATATCTATATGAGATGTTAAACTTAGATTTGATATCACCAATTAAAAATCCTTTCAATGGCAAAAGTTGTGATCTTTATGAATCGAAAGTTGAATTTCTAAAAGATGGAAAGAGAGTAACACTTAAATGTGGAGAATATCTAATAGATAGAGAATTAATAGGAAACAAAAGTTATACTCTTTATAGAGTAACAGATTGGAATGATGATAAAGAATATGAAGCTAATGATAGTAAAACTATTTATAATCTTTCTAAGAAGGGAAAATTAGTTCTTAATAACTATTATGAGAAAGATTTGTTAGTTACTATGCTAAATGAAAAGGTAGATAAAAAGTATGATAGTCTTAAACAGATAGAAAAAGATTATAAATTAGTTAGTAAAAAAGTATATAGAAGAAAAACCAAAATAAGAGAAGTTGCTAATTAATATTAAATAAAAAGAAGGTGTTTATATGAAAGATAGTAAAGAAAAAGATTGGTTTGATAGTCCAAGACTAGTCACTTATGTTATTATTGGGTTATTAGTGGTGTTAATAATTTTATCACAGTCATTTGCAATTAATAGTCAGTTAGGTACTACTGATATTATTAGATCTATTTTAAATCATAATAGTATTTATGTTTTAACATTAATCTATTTTGCTCTACTTCATTTTAAAGTAGGGAAGAAATACTTTGATCATTTAAATGTAATTATGCTTATATTCTTTGGTTTAATTACTTTAGCAAGTATGTTTACTGTATTTCAATCATTTGGTTTAGCTTCTCTTTTGCAGTTAGGAATTAATATACTATTCACAGTTTATTTTCTATATGCCTTTATTTCAAATACAGTAATTGGTAAAGAGTTTCATTTGAGTACTAGTGTGATAGTAGAGTTAAAAAATGAACAGTATTTCTATTTGATTACTACTTTGTTAGTTATTCATTTAGTAGTAGCTCTTATTAATTCAACATCATTTGAAAGTATAGTTATTTCTCTATTGGAAGTTTTATTCTATTTTCTATTTGCTAGATATATATCATTATATAAAGAATATGATGATATGAAAGTATCTTCTTCTAAAAAGAAAAAAATAAAAAAAGAAGAGGAGAGTGATAAATAATGAAAGATTTATTTGATGAGATAGAAATGGAAAAGAAACCACTTCCTAAGTTAAAAAAGATTAGTAAAGAAGTAACTAAGACTAGAGAACATAACTTCTATCAAAAATTAGCTTACTTATTATTTGCCTTCTTCTTTATAACAGGTATTATTCTAGGTAATATTTTTCCAGCTTGTACAGAAACATCTACTTTATTTAAAACCTGTACTAATACAGAATATAATCTTGCTTTAACTTTAATATTTTGGTTAGTTAGTTTTGTATTTTGTTCCTTAATATATGGTTTTGGAGAAATTATAAAACTTTTAACAATAATTAGTGAAAAGAAATAGGTGATAGTAATGATAAGAAATTTAGAAGTAAATCAATCTAAAATTATTGATTTAAATAAGAAAAAAAGATTAATGGTTCAAAGAAAAGCTAGAGCTAGAAGAAGGTTTAAGACAAGAGTAGGTATGGCTCTTTTTGCCCTTGCTATACCAATTGGAGCTGCTTCAATAAATTCAATGAGGGAAAGTGAAGATACTAAATCAGTAGTGGAGAATATGGAAACTAATATAGCTGCTGATAATACTATTTATGCAGATATTACTGATTTAAATGATTTGAATTTAGTACTAGTAAATGATGGTGTAAATAGTGATTTCTTTAGTTCTCTTTCTGCTAATCTTGAAGAAAAAGGTGTTTCTTTTGAAACAACAAATGATTCGGCTACTATAGAAAATATGGATGGTAGTGGGACTTATATAAGTTTTATAGACTACAATAGTGATGGTAAAACTAAGGTTATAGGAGAATACACAGAAAGAGATAATCAAACCGATCCCTTAGCTATTGGAATTAATAGTTGTTTAAAAAGAAATAACTTAACAGATATGGATGTTCAATGTGGAATAAAGGGAATAGATGATAATGGTTATCAAAAATTAATACCATCTTCTCTTGAAAAATCAATTGGTGACGAAGGAGCAAGCAGATTTGTAACTATTGCAGTTGATGCTAATACTGATGTTGGTAAATTTTCAACTTCACTTACAGAAGGATTACTTCGTTTTCAAAATTATGTAGCTGAGGCAAATAACTTTAATTTAATAACAAGAGTTACTGGTGGAGAAACATTAGCAATGATTGCTCAAAAGCATGGTGTTTCTGAGACTGATTTACAGCTTTTAAATAATATAAAAGATGGTAGAATACTTGCCGATGAGACGTTAAAAGTATCTGGTTACTCAAATGTTTTAACAGATAAACCAATGGTAATAAATAATAGTAATACTATTACAAAATCATATTAAAAATACTCATTTTGTGCAATGTCATTAACTTAAGAAAAATTTTTAAACTAGAATTTTAAACAGTATACTGT